>JAAELZ010000877.1 GCA_024226105.1 Pseudomonadota bacterium
GGGAAGACCTGGACATCGATGTAGTCATTCCGATCCCGGAAACCTCCTGTGATATCGCGCTGGAAATCGCCCGCATCCTTGACAAGCCGTATCGTCAGGGCTTTGTGAAGAACCGTTACGTGGGACGTACTTTTATCATGCCTGGTCAGGTGGAACGCCGTAAGTCGGTACGCCGCAAGCTGAATGCCAACCGTGCCGAGTTCCGTGATAAAAATGTCTTGCTGGTGGATGACTCTATTGTGCGCGGCACGACATCTCAGCAAATCGTTGAGATGGCACGTGAAGCGGGAGCAAAACGGGTTTATCTGGCGTCAGCGGCACCGGAAATTCGCTTCCCGAACGTTTATGGCATCGATATGCCGAGCGCCAACGAACTGATTGCCCATGGTCGCGAAGTCAGCGAAATCAGGCAGATGATTGGCGCTGATGCTCTGATCTTCCAGGATCTCAGTGATCTGATCGACGCGGTGAAAGAAGACAACACAGATATTGAGCATTTCGAGTGTTCAGTCTTTGATGGCGTCTATGTCACCAAAGACGTTGACCAGAACTACCTTGAGTATCTTGAATCTCTGCGTAACGATGATGCTCAGGCGTTACGCGGTCAGCAGGAAGCTGAAAATCTGGAAATGCATAACGAAGGCTGATTTTTAACCCAGTCTTTCGCGGCGCGTGCCGTCCGGTGAATTAACCTGGCGGGCGCGCTTAATAAGATGGTCACCCCCACCCTGTGAGCGGTACGCTGGCAGGGTGTTTTTCTTTCTGAAGGGGATCATCATGCAAAACGTTACGCTCATCGGTATTGATCTCGGCAAGCATTCGTTCCATGTCCACGCTCAGGATAAAAACGGCCATGCATTGCTACGTAAGAAGTTTTCTCGCAACCAGTTAACCGCCTTTCTCTCTACTTGTACCGCTTCTACCGTTGTTATGGAGTCCTGTGCCGGCGCACATTTTATGGCCCGCCACATCAGCCAGTTCGGGCATCAGGTCAAGCTCATCTCTCCCCAGTTTGTCCGCCCCTTTGTTAAAAGCAACAAGAACGATTTCATTGATGCCGAGGCTATCTGCGAAGCCGCATCACGACCTTCTATGCGCTTTGTGACTCCGCGAACCGAAGACCAGCAGGCTATGTCAGCGCTGCATCGCGTCCGTGACGCGCTCGTCAGAGAGCGCGTTAAAACCACCAATCAGATGCACGCTTTCCTGCTGGAGTTTGGCATAAGCATGCCGCGCGGTATCGCGGTTATCAGGCGTCTTTCTGCGGTGCTTGAAGAGCACGAACTGCCGCCTTATTTAGCGCGATTGCTTATGCGACTCCATCAGCATTACGCCTACCTCACTGAACAGATTGAAGCGCTCGAACAAGAATTAAAAACCCATATGGCGGATGACGATGCCACGCAGCGCCTGCTGACTATCCCCGGCGTTGGACTTATCACGGCCAGCCTTTTAGCCACGAAGCTCGGCGATGGAAGAAGTTATGCCAGCAGCCGGGACTTTGCTGCCTCGACGGGGTTAGTCCCACGTCAGTACAGCACGGGCGGAAAAAGTACGCTAATGGGCATCAGTAAACGTGGGGATAAAAATCTGCGACGTCTTCTGGTGCAATGCGCTCGCGCTTTTATGCAACGACTTGAACACAATCAGGGGCGGCTGGCTGACTGGGTGAAGGCCCAACTGACACGGCATCACTCGAACGTAGTGGCCTGCGGGCTGGCCAACAAACTGGCCCGAATAGCCTGGTCGGTGACAACCCATCGGACAGCTTTTATCCAATAAAAAGAGCTAACAGGACGAACTGTTAGCTCTTAGGCATTACGCAGTGACTTTCTGGTTTTGCGACGACTGATTATTGATGACATGAACGGCACAGCGACCTGCGGATGAACCTGACATAAAAAATGGCTCTTTGAAGCCGTCCGCTTTTTAAGGTTCTGCAGGCGCGGACTTCATCGTGGCGCGGGCAATGTAAGGTTGCCCATCAGACGCCGTATAGATTTAAGCAAGCCCATCATAAATCAAAATCGGTGTTGCAAAAACGGGGGTGACCATAGATTTTTATGAAGTTTTGGTAATAGGCCCTAACAGCTTGTTACGACACATCGATTTTCCCCCGCGTTGACATCCTGTACTCTAGGGCGTTGCCACCTATCGTATTGATAATTATTATCGTTTGAATTATGGTAATGCCCTCTTTTACAAATACACGGCAATTTGCCGTGTATTTAGCATGATTACTTAATGAGATGTCGAGACACATGAGCACAACCCCCGATCCCA
>JAAELZ010000878.1 GCA_024226105.1 Pseudomonadota bacterium
CCCGGGGTACCTCGCATTGCACTGACCGCAACCGCAGACCAGCGTACCCGGCAGGAAATCGTTGATCAGCTCTCCCTGCACCAGGCAAAGCAGTTTATTAATAGCTTTGATCGCCCCAATATCACCTACACTATCGCTGAAGGCGGGCAAAGCAAGCAAAAACTACGGACGTTTCTTCAGCAACATCATGAAAATGACGCCGGTATCGTATATTGCCTGTCACGCAAGAAAGTAGATGATATAGCCGCCTGGCTCAGCGATCAGGGGCGCCCTGCTCTGCCGTATCACGCTGGCCTCCCGAACGAGGTGCGCACACGCAATCAATCCCGCTTTCTCAAAGAAGAAGGCCTGATCATTGTCGCTACCATAGCCTTTGGTATGGGCATTGACAAACCCGATGTGCGTTTTGTGGCACACCTTAACCTGCCCAAAAGTATCGAAGCATATTATCAGGAAACCGGGCGTGCCGGACGCGATGGTGAACGCGCCAATGCCTGGATGGCCTACCAGCTCAATGATGTCA
>JAAELZ010000879.1 GCA_024226105.1 Pseudomonadota bacterium
ATAAATCATCGCTGGCGCTCAGCAGCTCGGATTCACTGCTAATACCCAGCCTGACTGCATTATGTTCCGTTTTATGCGCGATCGCCAGCGCCTTGATCGCCAGCGGGTAGCCTATTGAGTTGGCGGCTTTGCTAATATCCTGCGATGGATTTACCCGCCTGCTCAAAGGAACACACAGATCGTATTCAGATAAAAGCGTTTTTGCCTGGTGTTCGTCCAGCATCTCGGTTTCACCGTTTGCTTTTATATCCACATGGCACAGCATGGGTGGAGGCCCGGGTTCGTTCCATTCCTTCCAGCATTTTCCGATTTTGGCAGCGGCTTCGGCCGCATTCAGCACTTCTTCAAAACCGCCAAAACATGGCATTCCCTGTTCCATGTAGCGTGTGCTGAGGGTAGAGTCTGGCACATTTTCTGCTAAACAGCTAACCAGGGCGGTCTTAATCCCGCGCGCGCCCTGTTCTTCATCGTGTCTCTCCCGGGCTGATTCGCTGATGGAATTTTTCGCGTCAAGAAAAGCCTCTGCAGTCACCTGCCAGCCACTAGAGTCCAATGGAGCGCCCGGGAAATCGAGCATTAGAATGTTCAGATCAAAATTAGCACTCAACATGCCGGCAAAGGTCTCGGCGGTGGCTTTTCGATCACCCCAGACATAGGTATGAAAATCCAGCGGGTTGGCTATGGTTACGCGCGGACCCAATGCGGCCTGAGTCTTTTGCTCAGCCGCAGGGGGCAGGGGGGGGAACTCAATGGCCTTGTCCCCGGCAAGGTCTGCTATCAGGCTTGCTTCGCCGCCTGAACTGACCATGGCCGTCAGCTTGAACCCCGGCAAGGGGCCGTTTGCGTGTAACATTATCAGCGTGTCCAGCAGGGCGGGTATGCTCTCGACCTGCGCCATGCCCATACGGTTGATGAATGCATTTGCACTGGTATGTGAGCCGGCCAGGGATGCGGTATGTGAGAAGCTTCCCTTTTGCGCCTGTTCGCTTTTTCCGACTTTTAAAATGGCAATGGGTTTGTTTAAGGCATAGGCTTTTTGAGCGAGCAATTGCATACCTTCAATTGAATCAAAGCCTTCGACATACAGGCCCAGGCAGGATACACGCGGGTCGTCGAGCAGTGCCAGGCCTATTTCTGATAGCCCGAGCTTGCTCTGGTTTCCCACCGTCATCAGGTAGGCAAGCGGCAAGCCGCGTTTTTGCATGCTGATGTTGATCGCTATATTGGACGACTGGGTGACAATCGCCGCCCCCCTGGATTCGGGTGCTAATTTCTCGCCGCCGTGCTGATCAGGCCATAACAGTGCACCGTCGCAATAGTTGATGTAACCATAGCAGTTTGGCCCCAGCAGGGGCATATCACCACAAGCCTCGAGTAGCGCCTGCTCCAGTTGCAAGCCACGTGTTTCAGTTTCGCTCTGAGTTTCCCGAAAACCGGAGGAAAAGCAGACCGCACCGCCACTGTTACGCTTTGCTAACTGGCCTACTATCTCGATACTGATTTCACGGTTTACGCCTACGAAGGCCGCATCGGGTGCCGCAGGCAATTCTGCAACAGAGCGGTAAACCGGCAGGCTCTGTATTGTTTTCTGGCGTGGATGTACCGGCCAGATGTGGCCCTGATAGCCAAATTTCAGGCACTGCCGTACTACTTCTTCCGCCCAGCTGCCCCCGAAAACCGCGATACTTTTGGGCTGTAAAAGGCGTTTTAAGTCAGCCTTACGCATTTATTCATTCTGATCTTCAAGCGGGCGAAGCAGTTCCCGGGAGATGATATGGCGCTGGATTTCCGAGGTGCCGTCCCAGATACGTTCAACGCGGGCGTCCTTCCAGAAGCGGGCCAAAGGAAGATCGCTCATCAAACCCATGCCGCCATAAATTTGTATTGCCTCATCGGTGACGCTGGCGAGCATTTCGGTGGCAAAAACTTTCGCCGAGGATATCTCGCGGTTTGCGGGCAGGCCCTGGTCAAGACGCCAGGCGGCTGACAGGGTCAACCAGTCCGCCGCATCGATTTGGGTGATCATATCCGCCAGTTTGAACGAGACCCCCTGAAAGCGGCCAATGGTTTTGCCGAACTGTTTTCTTTGCGCGGCGTAGGGCAGGGCAATATCAAAGGCACGTCGGGCCCGCCCGACGGCTGAGGCCGCTACCGTGAGGCGCGTTGCATATAACCAGTCATTAGCGATATCAAAGCCCCGATGGGGTTCGCCCAGGACCTGTTCATCGGACAGGCGACAATCATCAAAATCCAGAATACTATTGTTATAACCCCGGTGGCTCACTGATTCATAACCAGGGCGAATAGTGAACCCGGGGGTATCGCGGTCAACCAGAAAACAGGTGATTTTCTTTTTCAGCCCGCGCGGCGTCTGTTCTTCGCCTGTTGCCACCCAGACAATACAAAAATCGGCGAGATCCGCATGGCTGATAAAATGCTTGCTGCCGTTGACCACCCAGTCGCCTCCGATACGCTCAGCGTGGCAGCGCATCCCGCGTACGTCAGACCCGGCGCCCGGCTCGGTCATGGCGATGGCATCCATTTTCTCTCCGCGTGCAGCAGGATAAAGATAGCGCTGTTTTTGTTCTTGGTTGCAGGCCAGTAATATTCCTGACGGGCGTCCAAAATAAACACTTAAGGCCATCGATGCACGGCCGAGCTCTCTTTCGACCAGCGTAAAGTCGAGGTGGTTGAGGCCACCTCCACCCACCGCTTCGGGCAGATTGGCCGCGTAGAAACCAAGTTCAAGGCATTTTTGCTTGATATCCTCGGCCAGTTGCTCAGGGACCACGCCGGTACGCTCGATTTCCTCTTCATGGGG
>JAAELZ010000880.1 GCA_024226105.1 Pseudomonadota bacterium
ATAAATCAGCACATCAAAGCTGTCTCAAAAAGTTGCCGGTTGTGGATGGCGCTATATAGCCCTTTATATGCGGGTCGATATGCGTTATAGGAAAAACACCATTTCTTTAATGTCTCAACTTTCGGGGTTCACCAAAAACAGGAGATAAAATGTTCGTAGGAGGGGCATCTTGCCCCGGTTTTAATAAAACGGTGCTGTTTTTATCGCGGCTGGAAGCCGCTCCTACATGAAATCCGAAAGAGCACCAGAATTTTTTCAAGCCTTTTTTTGACACAATTTTCAGGCAACACTCCTCTATGCCGATTTCAATCGGTTTTTTGAAGGCCATGATCCGGGATGCCGATCAAAAAAACAGCATCCATAGCTCAGCAAGCCAGGTGGTTTAACCCGTCCAATAAAGTCCGACATTGGCAAACTGGTATGACTAGATCTCCTATTGCTACCGGGATCAGAGCACCTTAAAGCCATAAAAGTCCAGACGGAACGGGTGGGCATTCTTTCGGTAGCCGTCAGTCGGCCCTGTTGGTTGAGCCGCCCGCGACAGTTGAGTTGAGCCATCCCGCCGCCGAAGCTGTATACACCATTTTTCTTTCGTCATCACCGGTACCAATCTGCAACTATAATTTAAGTTTTATCCCATAGAGCTCCTTTACAATATATCGCCATTGACCCAACGGATTGTCTTTGGCAAAGGCCATATCAAGCGCACCTATTTTGCTCCACTTGTCTTTCAGATAGGGCCAGATGGATAAATAATAATCGGCACGGTGTTCAGGCTCGATGTGCGTGCTTCTTAAATCAGGAGGTAAATAAACCTGGGAGGTGCGCATCAGGGACATGGCTATACGGATAAAGCGACGGGCAATCCCGAAGCCGGCATGCTGACCGGCGGCTTCACGACGGCTGTAGTCGTTCTGCAGATCTTTGGGGCCATAATGTCCTATATGATATGCCGACTGGACTACGAAGTCTTTGAGCAGATGATTACTTCGTTTGCTGACGCGACCGGTTACCGAAGGCCCCTGGCTACCACCGGATTGTTTGACCTTTGGGATGATACCGGCATAAGAAACCAGCCGATCGGTTGACCGTTGAGCCACAGGATCGCCAATCTCAGCAGTAACGCCCGAAGCCAGAACAATGCCGATGCCTTTGATGCTGGTTAAAAACGCCCCCTGGGTCTGGGCCAGCAACAGCGCCATCTCTTTAACAAGTTGCTGGGTGCTTTCAAGTAAACAGCGAAAATGGGTAACATGATTAGACAGAGAAATCTGTAAGGTGGCCGTATATTCATCCGGAGTGGTCAGTACATGAGTTGCATAATCTTGCAGCTTGGCTGCAACCTTTTCGGCTTTTTGGGTTCCCCGTTTTTCTAAATGCCGGATCAGCACCGAACGCTTACGGCGACGGATTTGCGGTGCGCTAAAACGATCTTGCATAAGGTATAACGAACTGCTGGAAAAAGGGACGATACCGCTTTTGTTTTCATTCAAAAAACCAGGGAAAAGCCGATCGACAATGGTGTGGGTCCGATTGCGAACTTCGGTTTTCATCTTGACCAGTTTTTTCCGATGACGCACCAGGGTGCGCAGGTTGCGATAGATCCCGGACTGTGCCGGGCAACAGTTTGCCCTGCGGCTAAGCAGCATGGCGGCAATACCCATCAGGTCTATTCGATCTGTACTGGCCTGCAGGTTTTCTCGCTGCTTTTTTGCGTCGTGGGCATTGACGTTGCCCACCAACCAACCATTGGATCGCAGTGTATTGGCAAAGTTTTCGGCATATGAGTTGACATCTTCACCGCCGAAAAAGACATGCTCTGGCCGAATATGTCGATGACAGCAAGAACGACTGACCTGGTCGAGCAGGTACTTGACGCCATCGACAGAATTTTTAACCGAAAAGGGTTTGCGCAACACATCGCCGTTTCCGTTACAAAACATCACAAGATGGTCCTTTTTAGCGTAATCGATCGATACACACATGACCTTTGAGTTGTTGCCGGCCTGCTCGAATAGGGCAAGCAGCTCTTGACTTCGATCCGGATAAATGCTTGGCTTTTTCATGGTGGAGTTCCTTTCGTATATTGTGTTTCAGCTGCATGACTACAGACTGATAAACCACATTACCACCGGATCGTTCCGGATGGTCTTATATACAGAGGAGCTTCACCTCCATAAATCTTAAAAAGGCGTTTAAAAGTTGGCAAAATATCCAATGATGGCCCGAGTTACAGAGCATGGCAGGCTCCGCGAGCTACACCCTGCGGGCTCGCTCGCCTGCCCTACATCTGTCACTCGGAAACGTACCAGTTGAGTATTTTACATAAAACAAGCACGTCTTATAGGAGATGAAATAGTATGCTTTCACAGGGCTCCACGTCTGCTTTGTTACCGGGCACTTGGAGCGCAAAAAGCAGGTCTGCGTATACGACGGATCACATCTATGGCACCCTGTGAACGGTTACAAGAAATGTATTCGTATAGAAACTGACAGAC
>JAAELZ010000881.1 GCA_024226105.1 Pseudomonadota bacterium
TTAAATCACGCAACAAGGTTGGCAAGTTGCTGCTGGATCTCGGCATCCCTGCCTTGTTCGGAGCCTGGCTGTTTTTCCTCTGGGAGGCGTTGACGGTGGGTTTGTCTGTGCCGCGCGTATTGCTGCCGGCCCCGAGCCAGATCGGCGAGGTGATGTCCAGTGCAGGCCCTACATTATGGGCCGATTTCTTCCAGACCTTTGTGCGCGCTGCGATCCCGGGTTTTCTGATGGGCAGCGGTGCGGGTTTTGTGGCGGCGATTGCGGCGGACCGGGTGCCATTTTTACGCCGTGGCCTGCTGCCGATTGGTAACCTGGTCAGTGCCATTCCGATTGTCGGCATCGCGCCCATTATGGTGATGTGGTTCGGTTTTGACTGGCAGTCCAAAGCGGCGGTAGTGGCGATCATGACTTTTTTCCCGATGCTGGTAAATACTTTAAGTGGTCTGGCGGAGAGCAACAAAATTGAGCGCGATCTGCTGCATACCTATGCCAGTGGTTATTGGCGGGAGCTGTATTCTCTACGATTACCCAATGCACTTCCGTTTATACTGAATGCACTTAAAATCAATTCAACACTGGCGATGATTGGTGCCATCGTGGCGGAGTTTTTCGGTACGCCGATCGTGGGTATGGGTTTTCGTATCTCCACTGAGGTGGGGCGTATGAATATTGATATGGTTTGGGCAACAATCGCGGTGGCTGCGCTCGCCGGGTCGTTGTTTTATGGTTTGTTTGCGGTTATGGAAAGGGTGTTTACGTTCTGGCATCCTTCCATGCGCAGGCGTTAATTGAGCGTTAGTTTAACCGGGCAGCCTTGTTAAAACAGGCGCCCATAATGATTTACAAAAGAGGATAGTGAGATGAGAAAAAAGATTATAAGTATGGTGGCGTTTGGTGTGCTGGCGGCGGGTACCGCTACAGTACAGGCTGCAGATGATTTAACCCTGCAGTTGAAATGGGTGACCCAGGCTCAGTTTGCCGGTTACTACGTAGCGCAGCAAAATGGTTACTACAAAGACGAAGGCCTGAACGTCACCATCAAACCCGGTGGGCCGGATATCGCGCCCGCTCAGGTGATTGCGGGCGGTGGTGCCGATGTGGTGATTGACTGGATGCCTTCCGCGCTGGCTTCTCGCGAAAAAGGCGTGTCACTGGTTAATATCGCTCAGCCGTTTAAGCGTTCGGGCATGATGCTGACCTGCCGTAAAGACAGCGGTATTTCATCACCTTCTGATTTTTCCGATAAAACCCTGGGTGTGTGGTTTTTCGGTAACGAGTACCCCTTTCTCAGCTGGATGAGCAAGTTGGGCCTGGCAACCGATGGCAGTGCCGGTGGTGTGACGGTTCTCAAGCAGGGTTTCAATGTTGATCCGATACTGCAAAAGCAGGCCGATTGCGTATCAACCATGACCTATAACGAATACTGGCAGGTTATTGATGCGGGTTTATCGCCTGATGAACTGGCGGTATTTCCGTATGAAGAGCAGGGCGTGGCCACGCTGGAAGACGGTTTGTACGTGATGGAAGACAATCTTGCAGACGCGGCCTTTGTTGATAAAGCAGCCCGCTTTTTGCGCGCTTCTATGAAGGGCTGGGCCTGGGCGGCAGAGAATAACGATGCGGCAGCCGATATTGTGCTCGAATTTGACGAAACCGGTGCGCAAACTGAAAAGCACCAGCGTCGTATGATGGGCGAAATCAGCAAATTGACCGCCGGTGGCGGCAAGCTGGTTGAGGCTGATTATGAGCGTACGGTAAGTACTCTGCTGGGCGGTGGTTCTGATCCGGTTATCAGTAAAAAACCTGAAGGCGCCTGGACCCATTCCGTTTGGGATGCCGCGTTTGCGCAGTAAGTTTTCATAAAGCCCCCTCTTTAGCAAAGAGGGGTTGGGGGAGATTTGCGGGTTATCAGAAATGCTCAATTGTTTGAGTACAGCTAACCCTTTTAAATCCCCCTCAATCCCCCTTTGCAAAAGGGGGAGGTTGAA
>JAAELZ010000882.1 GCA_024226105.1 Pseudomonadota bacterium
CTTGAGGAAGTTATCCAAAATATGGGACCGGAAACGGTAACGGCCTTTTTAGCTGAAACGGTCAGCGGCGGTACATTGGCGGCTTATCCGCCTCCTAAAGGTTACTGGAAAATTATCCGTGAAATTTGTGACCGATATCATGTTCTGCTTATTTTAGATGAAGTTATGTGCGGCATGGGGCGCACCGGCCGCTGGTTTGCCAATGAACACTACCTGGTTTCTCCTGATATCGTGACGCTGGGCAAAGGACTCGCCGGAGGTGTGCTGGCGCTTTCAGCCATTGGTGTGCGCGGCACCCATTTTGAAACGCTTTGCCAAACAAAGGGCGAATTTGTTCATGGTGGCACATTTTCACATCATGCGGTGGCCGCCGCAGCCGGCTTGGCTGTTATCCGCATACTGGAACGGGACAACCTGGTTCCCAAAGTGGCTGAAAAAGGCGCAATTCTGGGAAAGCTGCTTAAAGAGCGTCTGGCTGATCATCCTCATGTCGCCGATGTACGAGGTATCGGATTTTTATGGGGCGTTGAACTAGTTAAAGATAAGATGGCCAACGCGCCTTTTGCACGCCGTGAAAAAATTGCTGAACGTATCTATGAAGCGGCTTTTAAAAGAGGCGTACTGGTATATAAATCCACAGGTCTTGCAGGCGGTGACGGTGATGCCTTTCTTGTGGCACCGCCTTTTATCATCACTCAACAGGAACTGCGGCTTGCCGCTGATAAAATCCGACAAGCATTGGATGATATATTTCCATAGAACTGCCATGACGGCGAATGCGGTGAAGGATGCCTTTAAATGCTTAAGTAAATTTTTCCGTTTCAATCCCTTGCAGGGAATTAAGGTTGTTCTACATGACATCCCCTATATCCGCGGCCTTCGGATGCTGGTTTCAATCCTTTGCAGGGAATTAAGGTTGTTCTACTTGAACCAGAACCTCCAGGCGGGTTGCCCGGTATGCGTTTCAATCCCTTGCAGGGAATTAAGTTGTTCTACCCGAGCTTGACGGATGGAATCTTATCAGCGTAGGTGCGGTTTCAATCCCTTGCAGGGAATTAAGGTTGTTCTGGTCCATACTCGCAAGTGATCCGGATGGGGATTGGGACAGTTTCAATCCCTTACAGGGAGAGGACTCTCGGATTCATAAATATTTGATTATATTGTTAATTTAATAACGCCCTGATAAATATCAATACACTTTTCATAGCCTGCCCGCCCCTCTCGGATATAATTGAATCCGGCCCGCCGGCACCGGCCAGCCCAGGGCGGCAGGCCAGTCACCTCATCACCGACTCACCCATATAATCCTGATATACCCCTGTTCATATATAATTTTTCTTGACAATTCGCCCGGTATGCTTATCCTGTAATATAGACAGAAGAACCGAGGCTGATCATTATTCAGGCAGAGGAATTATTCAATGACGCACGAACAATACCTGCAACATCTGAATAAACATATCACCTCACGGGAGCATGATGACTCCTTTAATGAATTGCTGCGCCATAACATGAAAATTTTCGAGATTCTGACTGAATTGAATCTCGACCCTGCCAAGCCTGGCCTCGACCCTGCTTATTGCCCTGCAGTGAGGGTTAAACCACGCCCGCCTTTAACCATGCTGCGTTCCATGATTTTAATGACCATGCTTAAAATAACGAGCATTACAAAATGGGTCGCCCTGACACGAAGCGTAGCGTTTTACGCTGTTTTAGCCGGGTTCGAACCCGATGACACCCCCGGCGTAGGCACTTATTATGATTTTATGAAGCGCATCATTGACGGCCCGTACCGAAAACCGGCCGAAGGGCGCGTCTTACGCAGTCGATTGAATGCGGGTGGACATCAGCGCAATATTAAGAAAGAGAAAGTTAAAAAAGCCGATGAGATATGCCCGAACCAGACCCGATCCGAAATCCTCGTCAAAGAATTACTTAACGGGGCAGATGAACCGCGACCGGATGATTTTGAAAAAATACTCGA
>JAAELZ010000883.1 GCA_024226105.1 Pseudomonadota bacterium
ACCCCATCGCGAACCATGCTTGGATACTCAATGCACCGCATCATCTGGCTGCGCGGCCCATGGTATTCGGCGATACCCATAGCATGTCGGGTTTGTGCTGCATCCAACCCCAATAGCCGCGCCCCGACGGCGGCAAGACCGACCGCCGTCCACGCCCCCGATGTGTGGTAATCCGGCACCGTGGCATGTTGTGCAAGGCCCGCCCGGTAGGCTACTTCATAGCCAATGGCTATTGCACAAAGCAGGTCAGCACCGGTTACGCTAAGCCCCAGGGACATCTGCCTGTCGACCAGGGCAAGAACACCGGGAATAATGGCCGAGCCTGCGTGCCCTTTTACGCCGGAATACCCATCATGTGCATCGATTGAATCGACCAGAAATGAGCCGTACATCGCTGCGCCCGCGACCGAAGCCGTACGCCCGTCAAAGAGCAGGCGCGAGTCGCCAGCACCCCTGGCCGCCTGCCAGAATTGTTCGACCACCTTTGCCGTAATACTGGCCATTTCGGTACGCGTACCGACAGCGCCCACCCCCAGCGTATCGATCATGCTGCGCCGCAGGACCGCCTTAATGCTGTGCGGGATCGCATCATGTTCTAAAGATTGAATAAATTGCGTACAGTTCATATCGTTTCACTTCCTCGGTCGCAACCGTTTCTCAAACTTATCAGGGGGCAACCCATAATGGAACTACGTTTATGTCATTGCGAGGCGCGAAGCAACGCGGCAATCTAAATGTTAAAAGTGAGCTGTTGTTTATAGGCTACCACTAACAGTTAGATTGCCGCGCTGCGCTCGCAATGACAGACTACCATAACCTGGCACCATCATGGTCGGCCCCCATTCACTTGTACACCAGGCTCATGATCTCAGTATTAAACCTTTCGGATCAAAAAGAGGCCTGGCCTGGACGTGGGCCCTTCGCAGATCTCCAATAATTTCAATTTCAAGCATAGCGTCGGGCTTTGCAAACTCAGGTTCCACATACGCCAGGGCGATACTTTTTTCAACAAAATGCCCGTATCCACCCGATGTGGTAACCCCAACCACCCGCCCATTGCTCAGCACCGGCTCGTTACCAAGCGCATCAGCGTCAGCTGCATCAACGGTTAATGTAACCAGTTTTGATGAAGGCTTTTCCTGCTTTCGAGCCAGTACGGCATTTTTACCGACAAAATCCTTGTCCATATCGACAAAAAACATCATGCCCGCCTCGACCGGTGTAGTATCACCGCTAAGCTCCAGCCCCCAGCGGGGATAACTTTTTTCCAGACGCAAACTGTCCAGCGCACGGCCACCCGCCAGGCTCAAGCCTAAATCTTCGCCCTGTTTTAGTAAGGCTTCAAACAGCGTTTTCTGAAAAGCCATCGGGAAATGTATTTCATAGCCCAGATCACCGGTAAATGAAACGCGCATAACACGAGCCATCGGTACCGGCCCCAGTTCCATGTCTCGAAAAGTAAAAAAGGGAAAACGGCTATTGTCTACGGGGACGTTGCTCAGGCGGCTCAGAAGTTCACGTGAGCGTGGGCCGGCAATCCCGAAAACCCCATTTTCAGCCGCTACTGTCTTAATACCGACCCTGTCACCGTTACGATGCTCTTCAAACCAGCGCAGGTGATATTTTTCTGCAGTTGAGGCCCCGATCAGATAAAACTGTTCATCGTCAATGCGATTGATCGTGTAATCCCCGATGATGCCTCCATGCCGGTTGAGCATGGGGCAGATCGCCATCGAACCCGGGGCGCGCGGTAGCTTTCCGGCAAAAACCCGGTTAAGAAATTTTTCAGAATCAGAACCACTGACCTCCAACTTTCCGAATACCGATAAGTCCATCAGCGCGACGCCCTGCCTCAAAGCACGACATTCCCGGCCAACATGGGAGAACCAGTTGCTCCTTTTGAAGCTGAGTTCATCTTCCGCTATTACCCCCTCAGGTGCGAACCACAGCGGCCGCTCCAGACCATAAACAGCCCCCATCACCGCACCTCGATGCTTCAATTGATCATAAATTGGGCTGGTTCGGGCCGGGCGCCCGGCTTTTCGCTCTTCAAAGGGATAGTGGATAGCAAACCGCCGCGAATAATTGTCTGCAGTCTTCGCCAGGGTATAGTCCCGGGTGGCATATTCGCCAAAACGCGCCACATCGAGTGAGAACAGATCCATCGAAGGCTCACCCTCAACAATCCATTCGGCCAGTACCCTGCCAAGGCCCCCACCCTGCGAAAACCCGGCCATTACGGCGGCGGCTACAAAATAGTTTTTCAACCCCGGTACAGGGCCAATCATTGGCAAACCATCCGGACTGAAAACCATTGGCCCGTTAATCACCCGACGGATGCCAGCTTCAGCCATGCAGGGTATCCGCGACATGGCCTGCATCAGGTTGGGCTCAATACGCTCAAGATCCTCGGGCAGTAGTTCCTGCCCGAAATCGAGCGGTGTGCCGTCAACAGCCCAATGGCGGCCCTGTTTTTCATAGGCACCAAGCAACAGGCCCTCCCCCTCCTGGCGCATATAAAATTCATAATCATAATCACGCGTCAGCGGCATTTCATGAGGTAACTCAGCGACTGCCTGCACGGAATCCGTCACCACATATTGATGTTCCATTGGAACCAATGGCAGGTAAACACCGGCGAGAGCAGCGACCTCGCGCCCCCAGAGGCCGGCAGCATTGACGATCACATCTGCTTTGATGGTTCCCTGACTGGTGACAATATTCCAGCCACCCCCTGTCGTTTGTGTGGTTTCAAGAACTTCAGTCTGGCGATAAATGGTGGCGCCACGCAACCGGGCCCCTTTCGCCAGGGCGAGCGGCACCCCGCTGGGATCGACATGGCCATCCTCTGGATCATACATGCCCCCAAAAAGGCCTTTAGTTTCAACAAGCGGATTGAGGGATTTGATTTCCTCCGGGGTGACCAGTGAAAAATCAAAACCCAGGTATTTAGCGCGACCGGACTGAATTCTAAGTTCATCCATGCGCGCCTGGCTGGAGGCCAGGTAAAGTCCGCCCGCCTTATGAATGCCGCACGATTGCCCGGTTTCCTCTTCCAGTTCCGCATAGAGCTGATTGGAATAACTCTGTAATTTGGCGATATTTGGCGTACCGTGCATGCGGTGCGTACTGGCCGCAGCATGCCAGGTGGAACCGGCGGTAAGGTCCCTGCGCTCCAGCAAAACGACATCCCGCCAACCCATTCGAGCCAGGTGATACAAAATGGAACAACCGATGATGCCACCACCGATGACGGCGACTTGTGTATGTGATTTCACAGTAACCCTGATGCCTGCTAAGGTGTTAACGAAGGCAATACAATAACAGAAAACCATCGGACATTAGAGGCTCGTCTGAAAAATTATTCTTGTTGTTTGATAAATTCAATTCACTTGAAATAGTCCGTATCCATTTGTCCCCGGGCGCCAAATTGCCGCCCGGGGAATTTCGAGACGACCCATGAGCATCAAAGCAGATACACTGTAAATGAGCGAGATTATTCAAAGCCATATTGACATAGGCTCGGCGGCCCGATTTCAGGGAAACGAGCACATTTTCAAACTGGGACTAAAGTTTGATTTGGAAAAATGCGTCAATCATCATTGCACGCATCCGCCCGCCGATGGCTCGGTATATTTTAGCGACACGAGAGGATATCATAGCGCCTTCAACGGGGGAGAAACACCCGGGGTGCATTTAGTTGTCGCACTGGCCTGTCCCGAATATAAACCACAGGAAAACGCTGTTAAACCAGGTCGATCGCAGCCCTGGTCAGCTCATACCTGATCTGAAAGGTCACATTTTGGCAAATTATAGTAATTTGGATAAGGCCGGTGATAGCGAAACGCACTACATCGACTTTCGCAGTGATACGGTGACGTTGCCCAGCGAGGCAATGAAAGAAAAAATGCTTCCAGCACTGCTGGGAGATGATGTCTACGGCGAAGATACAACCGTGAATGCATTGCAAGCCTACGCCGCCGATTTATTTGAAAAACAGGCGGCGCTATTTTTCCCAAGCGGCACACAGAGCAATCTGGTCGCAACACTGGCGCACTGCGAGCGCGGTGAAGAAATTATTATTGGCCGGAATTATCACATCTACTCGCATGAAGCACAGGGTGCTTCCGTCCTGGGGGGGGTCGCATTCTGGCCGGTTGATACCAATGAGCAAGGTGGCCTGTCGGTCGACGACGTCAAAAAATCAATCAAAGCTGACGACAGTCATTACCCAGTGAGCAAACTACTTTGCCTTGAAAATACGGTCTCGGGGCAGGTTCAGTCACTGGCGTTAATTCGTGAATTGTCCGGCCTGGCAAAAGAACATGGCCTCAGAGTGCATTTGGATGGCGCCCGGATTTTTAACGCTTTTGTTCATAGCCAGATCCCACTCAGTGAACTGACGCAATCCTGTGATAGCGTATCGATTTGTTTGTCCAAAGGGCTGGGGGCACCCGTTGGCTCGCTGCTGCTTGGTGAGCAGACCC
>JAAELZ010000884.1 GCA_024226105.1 Pseudomonadota bacterium
ACCGCAAGCGCTCCGGTTGGCTGAAGGTTTCGCCGATTCGGGCAGCATACTGGCTATGGGGGGCGAGCTAAAAAATACCTTTTGCTTGCTCAAGGACGGGCGAGCCATCGTATCGCAGCATATTGGCGATCTGGAAGACGTTGCCACTCAGGACGACTATCGTCGTAACCTCAAGCTTTACCAGCAATTGTTTAATCACATTCCTGATGTGGTCGCTGTCGATGGCCACCCGGATTACCTTTCAAGTCAGTTAGGACAACGGGTTGCAGAAGAGCAGGATGTTAGCTTGATCGAGGTGCAACACCACCATGCTCATATTGCAGCCTGTATGGCCGAAAATGGCCTTTCGATGGACAGTCCGGATGTGCTCGGGATAGCGTTGGATGGATTGGGTCTGGGCGATGATGGGCGTTTATGGGGCGGGGAGTTCATGCGGGTCAATTATCGCGAGTACGAGCGGCTTGCTCATTTTCAAAGTGTTCCCATGCTCGGAGCGGCGCAGGCTATGCATGAACCCTGGCGCAATACCTTTGCCCAGTTACACAGTACCCTGGGCTGGGATCGAGTGTCTGTGGACTATGCGAGGCTTGATATTATTCGCTTCCTGAACAATAAGCCTGTAGCGGTTCTTCGTGCCATGGCGGAAAAAGAACTCAATAGCCCCATGAGTTCCTCCTGCGGGCGTCTGTTTGATGCGGTTGCTGCCGCTATTGGCGTATGCCGTGATCGGATTTTTCATGAAGGGCAGGCTGCGATTGAGCTCGAATCACTGGCGACAAAAGAATTTGAAGGCCAATTGCTTAACGGTTATCCAGTTGACTATGTAAAGAGCAAACCGGGCATTTTGCGTTGGAGCACATTGTGGGAGGCAATTTTGGAAGATCTTTTACAAGGTATTCCACCTGCGATTATTTCAGCCCGTTTCCACCACGGATTAGCGCAGGCAGTTGCCCGAACCGCTCGTCATCTCTGTGATAAACATGAGTTCAAGCTGGTTGTGCTCAGTGGAGGCGTATTTCAGAACAAGCTTTTACTTGAAAGAGTGGGTGAGATACTCCGGGCAACAGATCTTTGCGTATTGTCCCCGGAGCAGTTTCCTGCCAACGATGGTGGTCTTGCGCTTGGACAGGCCGCTATTGCGGCAGCGTGCCACAATAAAAGAGCCTGATGTGCTAACCCGGATAACTCATGAATTACTCGGGTTATGTCTAACTTATTGTTCTGAAAACGTGTATAGAGTACGGGTGTTTCACAGATTGGCGCCTCCTAACAGCAGCCAGGCCTTGAATGCGTCATCTGTGCACACTGTGTGTCAAATATCCGAAATCTATTTTTTAGTTGGTCGAAGTCTTGTGTGCTTAAGTTAAAAACCTCTTTTTTGTTGTGCACGTATCAGGTAGTGCATGTGGCCAAGATCCTGCTCGCTCAGTGTCATTGCGGTTTCAACCCAGATGTCAACGACAGACATTAATGATTCTCTCGATACAGGGTCAGCGACACGAATTGCACTTTGCAACGCACGAGCGGCATGTCCGCTTCTTTTGTGACGCTGAATATAATCTTTGACAGCTTGTTCACCTTTGCCTTCATCCGCAAGTACGTCAATAACACCCATTTCATAGAGTTCTTCAGCAGCATAGGTCTTTCCACTCAAGATCATTTTTTCGGCCGCGACCGGTGATAACCTCCTGCTCAGGAACTGATAGGCCCCCATGCCTGGAAACATGTTAAACAAAACTTCCGGCAGACCCATTTTTACCTGTCTTTCAGCTACCAGTACATTGGCAGATAATGCGGCTTCCATACCCCCTCCCATCGCATTCCCCTTCACCAGGGCAATCGTGGTCATGGGCAAATTCATGGCGATGTGATTTTGATAAACCAGATCAACACAGGCTCTGGCATATTCGCTCAGTTGTGTGCGATCGCCACTTTTAATCAATGAAAAGAAGAAGGGTAAATCACCACCCAGGCTGAATGTTTCTGCGATTTCTGAAGTTAATACCATGTATTCCGGGTATTTTGATGTGGACTGGAGCTTTGTGTGATTTTGATATTGGAGCCCGAAATCTGCCTGGAATGTGCGGAAAGCCTGCACTAGTTCAGGTGTAAATTTTGCTGGGCAGTCAGGGCGTAGGCTTATCCAGAAAGTGGAAGAATCCGTATCAAATTGAGTACTGAAAAACGGAGTGTTAGATACTGTTTTTCGATTAGTTGTTAAATATAGTTGATGAACCTCGGCCTTTGTAGTATAAACGGTATCTGGGGTGTTTTCTTTAAAATTTGCGTTGGGGCTGGTCGTGTTGTGTTTTTGTAATGACATGGTTATTTCCTGAGGCTGTGTGGACACAAGCAAGTGAATTTAGCTCATGCAAGGACTGGCTAAACTACTAGAATACCGTACGTCAGCGCCAAAAAAAACCGATATCTTCAAATAATTTCCAATTACACAGCATTGATTAGCAGATAAAGGCAAGCAGCATTTCTACAATTCCAAGATTGCTTGTGGCTGTCGCAGTAGCGTATTTAAGTAAATACATCCTCTCCGCTAAAATTCTGTTTTTCAGGTGTTCGCCAGTAGCATCTGGCGGCCCTGCCAGATTGTGCTGTTGCATAACGACAACAAATATTCTTGCAAAAGGCTGGCATGAGATGATTAAGTAAGGTGTCTGTCAAAGGTCGCACTTCCTAACTTCCCACTTTCGTTGAAATGACAGGCTCCTAGCGGGTAAAAAATAGATATGAGATTCTTTCAGGTGAGAATTTCGGGCTCCTGCCTGCGTGGAGACAAACTTCAGGGGAATTAATGCAGGCTAATCGACCATGTCGGGGGGGGTGACTAAAAACAGGATGCTGATAAACATAGCGGCGGGTATTGCTACTAAATCAGAAGTAACCAATGTTTGTATCTGGAAATCTCTAACCTATAAATAAATCTTATAATATCCGGGTGTGACTAAGCTATACTCACTCTAGTGAAAGATAAATCGACGGGTAAAGGCCAACCAAACACGTAACTATCAATGAATCAACGCCACTATACAAATGAAGAAATACGCCAGAAAATTTATTCGGTCGTATTCGAAGTATCTGGAATCGAGGTACCCAAATTAAGTATGGACCTTTCAATCAACGATGATATTGCGCCTACCTCCCTTGACCGGGTTTCCTTGTTCATGGCTTTGGAAGATGAGTTCTCTAATTCGGTTGCCGAAGACGAAGTACAGGATATTAAAACCCTGGGAGACTTGATTAATTTCGTTGAAGGCAAGGCCAAATCAGCCTCCACCTGACGCTGGAAAAATCAGCCCGGGGCTCGTGCTAGTAATGGGCAAGAAAAGTGTTGTTATTACCGGGATGGGCACACTCTGTCCCATTGGTTTAACAACCACAGAATTCTGGCGCTCGTGCCTGGCAGGGAAGCAGGCAGCTTCCTATATTCCCGAGCAATGGCTTGAATACGCTGACTACACTTCCAGGTATTGGGCCCCATTACCTGAGATCGATTTTTCCAAATTAGGCATCAGTAGAATAGATTCTCTGCGTTTGGATCCGGTCAGTAAAATGAGCCTTATAGCGGCGGCACAAGCGCTTGAAGATGCCAGTATTGCTGTACGGGCGATTGATCGAAAGGATACGCTGTTCGAACTCGAAGGTATTGACCCGGAGCGCTCGGGCGTCTTCATGGGAACGGGGATTGGTGGAGTGAATACTACGGCGGTGTCCCATACGACTCACTTGTTTCCCCGTTATCGCAAGGATATTCAAGATATTCTGGATACCGCAGAACTGAATTCAAGTGTGAGGCAGGAACTTCATGGCGTGCTGAAAACAATGGATTCCCCAGTGCGTTATAACCCGTTCGCGGTCTCAATGATAATGAGTAATTCCATTAGCGCGAATATTGGAATTCGATATCAGTGTAAAGGCTCGAATACTACTGTCTCTATTGCATGTGCTTCGAGTACGGCGGCATTGGGACAGGCATATACGGCAATACAAAGTGGTAGCCTTGATCTAATTATTTCAGGCGGGGCGGAATATAAGTACGACGGAACAGGCTGCGTATTTAGAGCATATGATGTCGCGGGTACTCTGGCGCATGATTTTCCGTCTCCGCTGGAAGCGAACCGCCCTTTCGACAAACAGCGCAACGGGTTTTTATTTAGCCAGGGTGCGGCTGCGGTGCTCATTCTCGAAGAGAAACAGCATGCAATTCAGCGGGGCGCTAATATTGTTGCTGAAATTGGCGGTTATGCTGAAAGCTTTGATGGTCATAGCATTATGCAGCCGGATCCTGAGGGTATTCAGATAGAAAGAATGATCCACAGTGCCCTCAGTCAGGCAGGTATTGCTGCAAACGAGCTGGATTATATCAATGCCCATGGTACCGGTACGCTCGCTAATGATGAAACTGAATGTCGTATTATCGAACGGATATTTGGCGATCGGCCGGTGGTAAATTCGACAAAATCATTAGTCGGCCATACTATTGGTGCAAGCGGAGCCCTGGAGGCGCAGGTCGCCGCACTAAGTATCAGGGAT
>JAAELZ010000885.1 GCA_024226105.1 Pseudomonadota bacterium
CGCAATATATTCTGGGCTGAAGCGCCGAATTGGACCCGGAGTGGGCTGTCCGCAAAAAACTGTCCCGGGTTTCATGGATGAATGCTAAGCATGACTCAAACAACTGGGTCTCCGAAATACCCGGGGCGATTCAGGTTTTGTCTTTCACATGGTACACTATGTGCCTGTTGTTCTACCTCAGTTTTAAACCTGTTTGAGCCCTTTGAATATTACAATTCGTATTTTGTCAACGTCTGCTGTTTTGTTTGCTGCGTTCGCACAGAATGCCCTTGCGCAGGAATCGCAGCTGCCGGTTTTTGATAGTTTTTCCTATTTGCGGGATTCACTGTTCAGCGGTGTTTATACCGGCAGTACCGCGAAAGTGGCAGAGCCCGTAGAGTGTACAGTGCCTCTGGTTGTAACAAAGCCACAGGCTACCCCTGCAGCTATCGTAACAGAATGTCCGGAGATATCTGTTGAACAGGGTTTTTCAAACGCCGAACGCTTCGAGCTTCAGCTGGCGCTGGACAAAGCCCTGTCCCAGATTCTCAAATTGACCGTTGATTACGAGACGCTTCGTACGCGTGTGCAAAACCTTGATCCTTCAACTAATATGCAGGGGAATGCTCAGCAGAGTGGAGGCAAACTACAGGCGTTAGTCGATCTGCACGCAAAACAACTGGCAGATCGTGACAGGCAACTTTCAATGTTGCAGGGTCGGCTGGAAACCGCCCAAAGTGGCTACGATAGTGAAAATGCTTCGCGGTTGCTCGCTGAAAAGCAGTTGAAGATGGCTCGGGATAAGGATGCAAAAACGGAAAAAGCAGACTCTGCGAGCAAAGAACAATTGAATCTTCTTTCTGAGCAACTGAAAAAAAGTGAGGTGACTATCAGGCAATTGAAAGCGGATTTGCAAGCCAGGCAATCTGCCGGCGTGTTATTGAATACCAATAAAGTGGGGTTATCAGAGGAAAGTGGGCAGCAAGAGATCGATAAGCAGACGCAATCATCGTTCAAAGTCTCCAATGAATGGGTGATTGACGGGCTCAGGTTCAAGCAGGGATCAGCAGATATTGAACCTGATACCACGCAAAATCTAAACCTGTTGATCGAATACATGAAACAAAATTCTGCTCTCAGCGTTCAGATTAACGGATATACGGATAGCGTTGGATCGGTGGAATCGAACCTGCGCCTATCGCAGGCTCGCGCAGAATCCGTTGCCAGCTTCTTAGTCGGGCAGGGTGTAGATTTTTATCGAATTAAAGCAGTGGGTTATGGAGAGCGTCGCTCACTGGATGATAATGGCTCGGAGCGGGGGCGCTTCCATAACAGGCGGGTAGCCGTGCTGTTTCTGAATTAGTTGCAGACCTGGAAGTTTCCTTTTGAAAACGGACGATTTTGATTATTATCTGCCGCCTGAGCTTATTGCACAGAAACCGTGTTCGCAGCGAAATGCTTCGCGGTTGCTGGTTGTCGGTCAGGCTAACACTGATTTGCAGGATTGCCAGTTTTCGGATTTTGTAGCGTTTTGCCAACCGGGTGATTTGCTGGTGGTTAACAACACACGTGTGGTACCGGCTCGCCTCCAATGCCGTAAAGCGAGCGGTGGGCAGGTAGAAGTTATGCTGGAACGGATGCTGAGCAACGGTGAGTTCCTGGCGCTGACACGCTCAAATAAGCCGCTAAAACCCGGGCTGATCTTATACATAAATGACAACCCGGAGCTTGAATTTATATCTCGTGAAGGCGCTTTCTTCAAGTTTAAAATGCTGGATGTTGATAATACCGATGAGTTCGATGTATTTCATCGCCTCGGAGAGATGCCTCTGCCACCGTATATTAAAAGGGCTGCCGCAAAGCAGGATAGTGAACGATATCAAACCGTGTACGCTCAAACCGAAGGTGCAGTCGCCGCACCGACAGCGGGCCTGCACTTTGACGCTGAGACCTTAGAACGACTGGCATCAAAGGGCGTTGATATAGCGCAACTCACCCTGCACGTAGGGGCGGGCACCTTTCAGCCGGTTAAAGTTGAAAATATAGAGCAACATACTATGCACAAAGAATGGATTGAAGTGGGAGATGAACTTGTTGAGAAAATTGTAAAATGCAAAAGGGCAGGCAAGCGCGTGATCGCAGTAGGCACTACCACTGTGAGAGCCCTGGAGAGTGCCGCACAACATAGCTTTTTGTCAGCCTTCAGCGGGCCTACAGATATTTTTATTTATCCGGGTTACGAGTTTAAAGTAGTGGATAGTTTGTTAACCAATTTCCATTTGCCCAAATCCACGCTGCTGATGATGATTTCAGCATTTGCGGGTACAAAACGTATTAAAGCGGTGTATCGTCATGCCGTGGCGGCGCGCTATCGGTTTTTTAGCTATGGAGATGCAATGTTATTGAATAAAGGGCAAAAAAGTACGGGTTATTTTAATGAAGTTTGAATTATCGGCGCTTGAGGGCCGGGCACGAAGAGGCCGGCTTGAGTTTGACCGTGGCATTGTCGATACCCCTGCTTTTATGCCTGTTGGCACCAACGGCACGGTTAAATCTCTGACTCCCGAAGAAGTTCGGGATACGGGCGCACAAATCCTGCTGGGAAATACCTTTCATCTGATGTTGCAACCGGGTACCGAGGTGGTCAAGGCGCATGGTGATTTGCATGACTTTATGAACTGGCCCGGCCCGATACTCACTGATTCGGGCGGGTTTCAGGTTTGGAGCCTGTCGAAACTGCGAAAATTGACAGAGAAGGGCGTGCGGTTTCGATCTCCGATTGACGGTAGCGAGGTTTTTCTGGGGCCGGAAGAATCGATGCAAATTCAAACCGATCTAGGCTCGGATATCGTCATGGCCTTTGACGAGTGTACACCCTACCCGGCAACACACGAGCAAGCTGAAACCTCGATGCAGCTTTCGTTGCGCTGGGCAGCGCGGTGCAAAAAAGCCTACCGGGGCGAGGGTGCGCTGTTCGGGATCGTTCAGGGCGGGATGTATGAAGATTTGCGTGTTGAGTCAATACGCGGGCTGCTGGACATTGGCTTTGACGGTTATGCTCTGGGTGGACTGTCCGTTGGAGAAACCAAGCAGGAGATGGCGGACGCACTGGTTTTTTGCACACCTCACATGCCAGAGGAAAAACCACGTTATCTTATGGGGGTGGGTACGCCGCAAGATCTGATCAATGGCGTGGCATCTGGAATCGATATGTTTGATTGCGTATTGCCAACGCGTAACGCCCGTAACGGCTGGTTGTATACCTCCGATGGCGTAGTCAAAATACGCAATGCGGTTAATCGCCTGGATACCCGAGCGCTGGATCCTGCGTGTGATTGTTACACCTGTCAAAACTACTCGCGGTCTTATCTACGCCATCTGTATCATAAGCAGGAAATGCTTGTGGCTCGTTTGTGTTCATTGCATAATATCCATTATTATCAAGATTTAATGGCAACAATGCGCGAGCAAATCCAGGCTGGAACGTTTGAAACCTGGCGTAAGCAAATGCCTGAATCAGCTTAAGTATTCACTATTTCAATCAGATGTTTAAAAAACACCTAAATAGTCTATTTGCATTACTGTTTTTAACCACGTTTAACCTCGCTGCGCAGGTAACCGGGGATACGGCAAAACTATCTAATTACTCCCTGGGAGTAAAAGCCTATACGGAAGGCGAATTCAGACGCGCTTTCGATGCCTGGATCATGGGCGCTTATGAAGGCGATGCGGAATCCCAGTACAATCTGGGTGTGCTTTATCTTGAGGGGCACGGTGTTGAGCGCAGTATTGAGCAGGCGCGAAGCTGGTTTATGAAGGCGGCGGAGAAAAACCGCGTTGAAGCACAGTACAACCTGGGCCACATGTCGCTAAGTGGTATGGGTGTGGAAAAAAATGTCCAGGCTGCCTTGCTATGGTGGAAACTTGCGGCTGAGGGCGGTTATGCTCAGGCACAGTTTAACTACGGCCGAGCGTTGTATCTCGGTGTTGAGGGTTATAATGACAAAGACCGTGGCCTGGAGCTGATTAGCCTGGCTGCGGAGCAAAAGGACAGGCGCGCAATCGAGTTTCTGAGTAATAATGCAGATGAAATAGCCGTGTTGACAGCGACCAAAGCAAAACAAGTGGCGATTGCAGTTAAACCCACAGCGACAGAGGCTGAGCTAAAAGTGGCAAAAATAGTGCCGACAGCTCCTAAGAAGGTTGCCAGGGTGGATGAGCCTCTTGTGGAAGAGGACACGGTCAGTAAAGTATTACCCGCTTCTGAACCTGGAAAAATTAAACTACGTATTGTGCGTGACCAGCAACCGGTACAACAGAACTACCTGATACGCAGCGCTGAGATACCGGCAACTATTTATGCTACAGCGGATTTACGCGTGCCAATGGGGAACATTGCGCCCGGTACTTTACTTAAGGTGACGGGCATCAAGGAAAATAAGATTCGAGTATTGCCTGCAGTAGGTTTACCAGCTGTATGGGCTAAGCGCGAAGATCTGATATTGCAAGCAATTTACCCTAGTGTGAAAGAGGACGATACGCGTGTTTTTGCGCGACCCGGTGAAAAGAATATAGGTGTATTACCGGCTGGAACACGATTTGATGTACTTGAGCAAAATGGCAACTGGGTTAATCTACGTGTATTTACACCGGGTTATGGCTGGATCGCGGCGAGTAACCTGAAGTATTCAGGAGAAAACTCACAACAGTTAAGGGAGGCCTGGCAAGCCGAATCACTGGCCGTAAAAGATACTGAAGTGAAAGCATCGAAACCTGAAAAAATGTTGATTGCGGGCGCGAAGGTAAAAGAGGAGGTGCTGCCTGAGCAGGCAGAAGGGGCAAAAGAAACAGCTGCAACGGAAAATTCTCAGATTTCCGGGGCAGACGGCGCAATTCAAGACCAATCAAAGTCACTGACAAATAATAATGAATGGCTGTTTAGTCAGAAAAAGGGCACACATGTTATTCACCTGTTTACCTCGCTTGATTTTGATAAGTCTTTGCGCATTTCAAAGCAGGTACGTTATCGTGACCAGGCCCAGTTATACACTACTTTGGTAAACCAGAAACAGTCGACATTCCTGTTACTCGGGCCCTATGCAGACCAGGCCACAGCAAATGCAGCGCGTGGTGCGCTACCCGCCCGATATGCAAAACATGCACTGGTGCGCTCGCTCGCCCTGATAGCGAAAAACCGTTGCGCTAAGCGAAACTCGCTTGATGCGCAGCAAGCAATAGGGCTGGATGCCTTTTGTGGTGGGGACGCGGCGAGTAACCTGAAGTACTCTGGAGAAAACTCACAACAGTTAAGGGAGGCCCGGCAAGCCGAATCACTGGCCGTAAAAGATAGCGAAGTGAAAGCATCGAAACCTGAAAAAATGTTGATTGCGGGTGCGAGGGCAAAGGAGGAGGTGCTGCCTGAGCAGGCAGAAGGGGTAAAAGAAACAGCTGCAACGGAAAATTCTCAGATTTCCGGGGCAGACGGCGCACTTCAAAACCAATCAAAGTCGCTGATAAATAATAATGAATGGCTGTTTACTCAGGAAAAGGGCACACATGTTATTCACCTGTTTACTTTGCTTGATTTTGATAAGGCTTTGCGCATTTCAAAGCAGGCACGTTATCGTGACCAGGCCCAGTTATACACTACTTTGGTAAACCAAAAACAGTTGACGTTCCTGTTGCTCGGGCCCTATGCAGACAAGGCCGGGGCAAATGCAGCGCGTGGTGCGCTACCCGCCAGAATTGCAAAACATGCGCTGGTGCGCCCGCTCGCCCTGATAGCGAAAAACCGTTGCGCTAAGCGAAACCTGCTCGATGCGCAGCAGGCAAAAGGGCTGGATGCCTTTTGTTTTTAGCGGCTATCTTCGCCTTACTCTCAATCATAATGAGCGCATATCTGCTTAGCCAGCACTAGTAGAGGTACTATAAGCCATATATTTCATGATTTTACGTGATGATTGCGCAGGCCGGCAAAATTGGATCGGATATTACAGTGGCCCTTATAAATCAAAACAGGCTGATTGAGTGCCGTACTCATGTGTGATCGATTGAAGAAAATTTACTGGCCAATTGGTGGCAATAAAAAACCGTCTCGTAAAGCGGTTTATTGACAGGCTAATCTTCGCAATAAGCAGACTAATTAAGAGCGGCTAAATCGGCGAGAATGAAACCATTGAGATTCTCAATATATCTATAAGTAGCATTTTAATGAATCGATTCAAAAATTTGATTAAATCATCCAAACACTAACCTTAGTTAGCGCCAATGAGAGTTATTTTTAGGAAAAAAGAGTTTGAAAAACGAAACATTTAGTCCAATCCATCAAGTCGAACTTGTCCAGGCAGCCGAATTGCTTATCGAATCATTAAAATACTGGCAAGCCGACGATAAAAATGTTAGCCGCTATTGTCCGGCCACGCAATTGAATGAAAAGATTAGTATTGCCCTTGGGGGTCAGGGCTGCACGATGGATGAATTAGCTCAGCATATTAAACAATACTTGCAC
>JAAELZ010000886.1 GCA_024226105.1 Pseudomonadota bacterium
ATCAGAGGCAGTTGTTCAAACAGATATCGAAGATAACCATACGGCTCAAGGTCATTTGCTTTGGCTGTTTCGATCAGGCTAAAAAAAGTTGCGCTGGCCACAGCACCGTTGGGGCTGCCGGCGAACAACCAGTTTTTCCGACCAAGGACAAATGGGCGGATAGCATTTTCAGCCATATTGTTATCCGGTTTCAAATTCCCGTCATTTATATACACGATCAGTTTCTTCCAATTTTTTAGTGCATAATTGATCGCTTTTCCCAAAAGTCCCTGGGGCGGGGTCAGAGGCTGCTTGGCCTCCAGCCATTGTTCAAATTGATCCAGCACCGGCT
This sequence comes from Pseudomonadota bacterium, assembly GCA_024226105.1. Lineage (GTDB taxonomy): Bacteria > Pseudomonadota > Gammaproteobacteria > Arenicellales > Poriferihabitantaceae > JAAELZ01. The sequence goes on from JAAELZ010000886.1 coordinate 332, forward strand.
TAGCCTCTTGCTGACGCAGTCGATATCGCTGATCAGGTGTCATCTCAGCCACCCGGGCCTGTTTTTCAATGTGGTACAATTCTCTAATATAGTCTATGGCCTCATCGGCAAGTGATTTCTGGCGGGCCTTTTTGCCACGATGCTTTTTTCTGACCTTGGCTACATCGACAAACTTACGCCGAACGTGGGCAAAGCATCCAAGGTGCACGATATCCTGTTTTTGACCCAGATGATCGTAGCCGCTAAAATCATCACTTTGGATATAGCCGCGATAGTCGTCTAAAAAGCTCAACGCCACCTTACCGCTACGGGTAGGCTGATACCGGTACAACACTGCAGGGTGCTCCGGCGGTCCGCCGCAAAACACCCACATGTACGATTTGCTGGTGTTTTTCCGACCCGGTTCTTTTAAAACCTGCAATGGCGATTCATCAATGTTGATCAACGGGCCGGAGCGGATTTCATTTTGCAGCAACTCAACGAGAGGGGCACAACAGGCTGCTGCCTTTATCGCCCAGTTGGCCATGGTGGCCCGGGAAAGATCAACGCCTAAACGGGCAAATATCTTTTGCTGGCGATACAGCGGCAGAGCATCTGCAAACTTTGACACTAAGATGTGTGCCAGCAGCCCCTCGGTGACAATGGATTTGGGGATCAGCTGAGCCGGAGCCGGTGCAATCTTAACCGTGGGGCCGTCGTCTTCAACGCCTTCACAGCTTTTACAGGCATATTTATAACGGATATGGCGCAGCACCCGGACCTTGGCCGGGATGTAATCAAGCTTTTCACAGGTATCTTGGCCGATGCGACTCAAAACCGCACCGCATGGGCATAGTTTTTCTTCTTCCGACAAGTCGTGGATGATCTCAACACGTTCCAGATCTGCCGGCAGGGGCTTTCGACCACGCTTTTTACGCTGGTGGGCAGCCACCTCGATACTGTCGCCCGGTTTTTGATCCACACGCTGTTCATCGTCGGTCAAACCGCCATCTAAGATCGGCAGTTGCAGATCGCAGGGGCCAGGATAGTGCTTTTCACTTTTTCTGCCAAACAGCTCGTTTTGCAGCAGTCGAATGCGTTCTTCTAAATAATGGATCTTTTCCTGGTATTTTGTCTCCATTTCACCGATAAAGGAAGCAATTTCTTCCTTCTTCAGGTTAGCATCATCGGGAAGCTTTGACAGGTCAGTTTTCATGCCTGCATATATAGCATAAATACCTGTATTTGCATATACTTATTATTACAAAAAGAAGTAATAGCATCAGGCCACAACAGCATAGTGCAACCGCCGATGAGCGCTGGTGTAATCCAGTCCGGCCAACAACCAGCCCAGTTGCTCAGTCTCGATCATAATGATATCATCGCCTGTTTCTGGCCATTTGAACCGATGTTCTTCCAGCCGTTTGTGCCACAGGCAAAACCCGTTGTGATCCCAGTACAAGATTTTAATGATCGTGCGCTTTCGGTTGCAAAACACAAACAGGTCTCCGGAAAATGGATTTAAGTCCATGGCCTGTTCGACCATGATCGACAGCCCGTTGATGGCCTTGCGCATATCGGTACTTCCCACGGCCAGGTACACCTTGCCGGAAAACGGTGCCGTTATCATATGGTTTTTACCACCCCGATCAGTTGTTTGAGCGCTGTTGGGTCAAATCCAGCACCGACTTCAATCCGATACCCATTGGGTGTGAACAGGTTAAGCGAACTTTTTTTAACCGGCACCGGCAAGTTGCCCGTCAACTGCAGTGGCACAAACGAGATCCCGGCATCGGGCTGAGAAAATCTTTTTTTCCAGTAGGTCAGCTGATGTGGCTTAAGTCCGTTGTCTCGACAATAGGCAAGCTGGCTCAATCCGCTATGGCGCCATCTTTCAATGTGGGCTTTCCAGAATCGGTGCTTTTTAGCAGGGGCATGTTCTACCTGGGTATCGTTCTGTGACATGTGCAACCTCCTTGTGAAAATTTGGGTGCACCATGCCATAGCCTAAGTCGCTTGTGAAGATGGGGTTAAATTGACGTTTACAGATAACCTCCTTCTGCAAATAATTCTTCAAGTGAGGCATCAGCGGCCTCAGCTGTGTAATCACCTACTGCAGAATCCCACCATGATTGCCAAACCTTGGCTCCTAACATGATTGTACCGGCGTTTGATGTGGTTGATAATGTCAGAAACAAACAAACAACAAGTAAATATATTGTGTTTTTCATAATGTCCTCTCTGCTTTGATAGGTTTTAAAGCTGATAAGACCTTGTTTCTTGTAAAAAAGTATAGAAAGACTGGCCTTGTATGTCAAGACTTGCGGTTGGGGGGGGGAATAATTTGATTCTTCACGAATTCAACTAATTAGATGTTTCAGACGCGACGATACGATCAGGTTTTCAAGAGACCATTCAATATATCGTCACCTTTCCTTGGCCATTTTGCGCTGATGCAAAATCTCTTCCAGGGTCTGACGATACAAATCCTGATGTGCACCGCCGGTTTCAACGGCCTGGTAAGCCATGGCCTCGGCCTGTTCCAACTCTCCCAACTGGGCCATTACATGGGCCAAATTATTAAAAGCAGCTGCATTGTTGGAATCGATGGCAATGGCGCGACGAAAGGAATGGGCCGCTTCAGAAAGAGCGCCGTCGGCATAAAGCGCGTTGCCAAGCACCACTTGAGCCCCTGCACTGTCGAACCAACGCCCGGCGGCCGCACGAAAAGCCGTCAAAGCCAATCCATGGTGCCCGGCCTGCTGTAACCCCAGGGCCGCTTTCAAATACGCCTTCTCCTCTACACAAACCGGCATATGGCCTGCGGCTAAAACCAGCAGGCCCCATTGATCTGCACGTTTCCAGGTGCGGTAAAAAGTAGAAATCCTCACTCGCCTGGCCATGGTAAGCCCGGTGTTCAGAACAATATGTTTTTCGTGCAGATCATAGCCCACCACCACACCATAGTGCCAGCGCGGCAGCCAGTCCAGTCCAAGATTTTGCAATACAATCACAGGGTGGCCGGCGGCCACCTCCCGGATCAAACAGTCCAAGCCTTGGACACCATAAGCCAGCCGTTCATGCCGGCGGGCCGAAGTGACCAGGCCGGATTGAAGACTGCCTTTACGGCCCGGCGTATAAACCTCAGGTTTCAAATCATCAGGCGTAATGGAAACACCGCTCCATTGTAAGGCCATGGCTAAAGTAGCCGGTCCGCATTGGTAGGCCTTTTGAGCAAAAAATGGCACCGAAGTTAAGTGGACCTGTGGCGGCACCGACGCAGAAATCTGGTTCAAAGGCCCGGGTCCCATGACGGCGCACCCGGAAAAAGATATGAGCATAGCTATGATGAGAAAAACCAGTTGCCAGGATGGTCGGATATTTCTCACCTGGCGGCTATCGCTTTTTAATGAAAGTAAAAACGTCAGTGACACCAATAATATCCGTTATCACAAGCGTGATAAAGGCCACAATGGAAACTAACAATACAATGCCAAGGGCATCTCCACCGGCAGGTACCATATCGATCTTGGCGGCCAGTATGTTGACCTCTTGATCTGTCATAGCGTCCACACGGGCCTGGGCTTCATCCGGAGCAACTCCCCATGTTTGAAGATGCCGGGCCACATCATGGCGTGTTAAAAATTCGGATACTTTCTGGCGAGCCAGGTCATTATCCTGGGTTTGTAAAAGAGCCGCCGTGCTCACCAGGGCCGCCTGGGCCGGCGCAACAATCACATTGAACAAGCAAAAAGCGACCAAAATGATACTAACTATAGCCCTTTGCAGGTTGCGGGAATGTCTCATAAGGCTATCCTTCCTATTCGCAAGGTTAATGAAAAACGATAAAGGGAAAGCAGTACCGAAGCAGTAAAAACCAGTTGATAGCTTACAAAATATATTAACGCTGTCAACTAAAATTTCTTGCTTGTTTAAGTATCTTGCTATATCATATTTTAACTTTATGAAAACTACCTGAACCTTTCTTAATCGAACTGCACGCTTCAGCAACTATTAACATCAGTCGGACCACTTCAGGACCCTAAACCTGATTTTGCATTATTGCATCTACTGTATGGACGTAAAAGCGGTGAATGGTCGCGGTGCCTTTATACGCCATTTTCTGAAATAACAGCAAAATAACCGCCTGTACGCTGTCGATAGGGTTTCTAATACGGATGCTCTATTTCGCTTTAGCATATAATCTATGCAACATTGGGGTTACTTTAAAAGCAATCCGGATGTAGGAGGTATTATGACCATCAAAAAAGGCAACGATACTCCTCAAGGAAGCAAAAATGGTGGCAGGAAAAGTAGGCCCATTGAAACGACCGGCCCGGAGACCGCCACCCGGATTGATATGTTTGGCTTGGGAGTACTCAACTCTCTGTCCGCTCACATAGCTGTTCTGGATACCGAAGGCAAAATCATTGCGATCAATGAAGCCTGGTTAAATTTTGCCAAAGAAAATCATGGCAATCTCAAAAGCATCGATGTCGGATCTAATTACATCGATGCATGCCTGAAGGCGTTCAAGGAACAAGACGATAAAGAGGCCAAGCAAGCAGCAGATGGCATTCAGGACATTCTAAACGGGGTATCCGCAGAATTCGAATTCGAATACCCCTGCCATTCACCACAGCAAAAACGATGGTTTTTAACGAAAGTAACACCCATGCGATTTTTAGGTGTTAAAGCAGTGGTATCCCACATCAACATCACAGATAGAAAAATGGCTGAAAAGAGCCTCTTCAAACGGGAAAAAGAGGTGTCGGCCCTGAATGTCATCAGCCGTAAGGTGAGCCAGGCGCATTCCTTGAAAACAGTAACCGAAGCCATCCTCGATCAGATCGCGATAACTATCAGGCCGGATTTGGCGCTGCTCTTTCTCAAAGAAGATGAAAACCTGCTATTGAATGGGGTTTGCCCTGTTGACCATCCATATGGATTCAATAAAAATCACATCCACAAGGTGGGGCAATGCCTGTGCGGTCTTTCTGTCAGCACTGAACAATCGATTTTTTCCAGTAATATTCACATCGATCCCAGATGTACCTGGGAGGAATGCAAGAAATCTGGTTTTAAAAGCTTTGCAGCGATTCCCATGAAAAGTAAAAATGAGGTTATCGGCACTTTGGGTATCGCTTCCAGGGAGGTTAGAGATTTTGCCAGGAGAAAAATATTTCTTGAAGCCCTGGCCAACGATGTCGCCATCAGCCTCGACAATGCCCTGCTGTATGAGAAGATAAAAGTTTACGCCAGCGATCTGGAGACGCAGTTGTCCGAACGCAAAAAAATGGAAAAAAAGTTGAAGCATTCACAGAAGATGGAAGCCATCGGCAAACTGGCTGGCGGTATCGCCCATGATTTCAATAATATTTTGACCCCTATCCTGGGCTACGCGGATTTGGCTTTAAGCGACCTGCCTGAGGGTGCCCCCCTGCATGATACGATTAAAGAGATTTCAATAGCGGGTAATCGAGCAAGAGACCTGATACAACAGATTTTAACATTCAGCCGTCGAACAGAAAATGAACAAATCCCCATCCATGTCGGCCATGCAGTGATGGAAGCCATTAAACTGCTTCGTTCCACATTGCCAAGCACAATTAAGATTATCGAAAGCATCCAACCTGACCTGGCACCCATCATGGGAGACGCCACGCAAATACATCAAATCGTGATGAATCTTTGCACCAACGCAGCTCATGCCATGGAGGACCATGGCGGAACCCTCGAAGTTTATCTGGAACAAGTATATTTGGATTCTAAATTTATCGTCAATTATAAAGTATTGCCTAAGGGCCGCTATCTAAAATTGACCATTAGCGACACGGGTCATGGGATGAATCCGGATTTAATGGGATCCATATTTGAGCCTTATTTTACCACCAAAGGCAAAGGCAAGGGAACCGGTTTGGGTCTGGCTGTGGTACACGGCATAGTAAAAAGCCACCATGGAGAAATCACCGTATATAGCGAGCCGCAAAGGGGTACGACCTTCAATATATATTTGCCTGTCATTGAAACAACTGTGGAAAAGAGGCCAGAAGAGGTCCAGGACCTTCCCAGGGGAACAGAGTGCATTCTATATGTAGATGACGAAACATCTATTGTTCGGATGGGTAAACGTTTGCTTGAGGGTTTGGGGTATACTGTCATTGCTAAAACACAAAGCCTGGAAGCGCTGGAAGCATTCAAGAAGACGCCCCATAGATTTGATCTGGTGATTACCGATATGACCATGCCCAATCTTAGAGGTGACAAGCTGGCGAGTCAAATACTTGAGATCAGACCGGATGTTAAACTGATTATTTGTACGGGATTCAGTCGATATATCACAGAGGGAATCGCTGAAAAACTGGGAGTAAAATCAGTTTTGATGAAACCGTTTACACGCAAAAGTCTCGCTCTAATCGTCAGAAAAGCAATAGACCCCAATGTTTGCAACACTGGGGTAGACAAGTAAAAATCAAGCCATGCTAGCTTTCATTGGTCACTACTAAGTTATCCCGGTGAATCACCTCATCATAGGGCTTTTCGCCCAAGCGATCTTTTATCTGACTGGTCTTGAGCCCCATGATGGCCCGAATCTCAGTGGCGCTGTAGTTGACCAATCCGATGCCCAAAGATAGCTGCTGCTGGTTTTCAAAAGCCACGGCAGAACCCACCCCGAAATCGCCCTGCACTCCAACGATGCCGCTGGGCAGAAGGCTCTTGCCGTTTAGGACAATGGCGTTGGACGCACCGGAGTCGATGATAATACGACCTTTGGGTTTCAAGGTGTAGGCAATCCAGCATTTACGGCTGGCCAGCTTCTCTTTTTTGGGCACGAAATAAGTCCCGTGCTGCTCGCCGGCAAATAACTTTAAAAGCACATCGGGCTTGTCGCCCTTGGTGATGATCATGGGCAGACCGGCCGCGGTAACCTTTTTGGCCGCCTTTATTTTGCTGAGCATACCGCCGGTGCCCAAAGCGCCGGGAATATCACCGGCATACGCCTCAATTTCCTTTTCAAAAGCATTGACTTCCGAAAGTAATTCGGCATCGGCATGGGTACGCGGATCCTTGGTATAAAGCCCGTCGATATCAGTCAGATTGATCAAAAAATCAGCATCCATGAGCAAAGCAATCATGGCGGATAAATTGTCATTGTCCCCCAACTTAATCTCTTCCACTTTGATGGTGTCGTTTTCATTGATGATGGGCACCACCTTCCAAGCCAGCAACGTATAAAGTGCATTGCGGGCATTGAGATAGCGTTCGCGATTGTCCAGGTCTTCACTGGTCAGAAGAATCTGGGCCACTTTTTTATCACAGCACCCAAAGGCTTCTTCGTATGCATTCATCAAACCACTCTGGCCCACAGCTGCAATGGCCTGACGTTGGGGAATCTCATCGGGCCGGCGCTCCAGCCCCATCTTGCGCAACCCTGCAGCCATGGCACCTGAAGAGACCAGCAGAACCTCCAAGCCCTTGTCGATGAGAACACAAATCTGACGTGATATGGACGCGATGGCATTGGTGTTCAAATCGCTATGGGCGGTAAGCACATTGCTGCCCACCTTAACTACCACACGCTTGGCATTTCTTAATCGCATTGAGAGCATAGGACATCACCCGTTTTGATATAAGACCCCAGGGGCTCTTATAATTTTTTATCCAATTTCCGATGGGTAAAGGTCTTGGCACGGGGCCCGCTATAGTCGGCCACGATATGCCCCTTACCCTTCATACGCCACTGGTAGATCACCAATCCCTCCAGGCCCACCGGTCCCCGGGCGTGGATCTTGTTGGTGCTGATGCCCACTTCGGCTCCCAGGCCGAAGCGGAATCCATCAGCAAAACGACTGCTGCAGTTCCAGAAAACACCAGCCGAATCGATTAAATTCATGAATAGCAGGGCGCGCCTGTTATCGGCGGTAATAATCACATCGGTGTGGCCGGAACCATATCCATTGATATGATCCAGGGCTGATGCCATGCTCGGCACGACTTTGATCGAAACAACCGAATCCAAATATTCGGTGCGCCAATCCTGCTCAACGGCCGGTTTTACATCGACAATTCGGCTGGTGGCCTCACAGCCCCGGATCTCCACGCCCTTTTCCTCCAGGGCTGTCTTGAGGGCAGGCAGAACAATGTTGGCCGTGCCCTGGTGCACCAATATGGTTTCAGCCGCATTGCACACCGCCACGTATTGGGTTTTGCTGTCCACTGCGACCCTGACCGCCATATCCTTATCAGCCGCCTTGTCAATATAGACATGGCAAATACCGTCGGCATGTCCCAACACCGGAATGTGGGTGTTGTCCATGATATGTTTGACAAATTCGTTGCTGCCCCGGGGGATAATCAAATCGATATGTTCATCCAATTCCAGCATGTCGGCCACATCATCACGTGTCTCCAACAGACCCAGCCAACCGTCAGGGACGCCGGCCTCAACCGCGGCCCGGTTAATGGTTTCGGCCAGGATACGGTTGGTTTCAGCCGCCTCGCTGCCACCTTTGAGAATGACGGCATTGCCGCTTTTCAGGCACAGGGATGAAATCTGCACCAGGGCATCGGGACGCGATTCAAAGATCACTCCGATCACACCGATGGGACAGCTGACCTTGTAAAGCTCGAGATCCTGATCCAATTCCATGGCGCTCAAAGTCTGCCCCACCGGATCACTGAGCCCGATTAAACTATCAAGGCCGGCTGCGGCTTCACTGATCTTGGCATCATCAAAACGCAAACGCTTGAGCAGAGGCCCAGCCAATTGCTCCCGTTCGGCGCGTTTCAGATCTTCCTGGTTGGCCGTGCAAATGTCAGAGGCATTGGCCCCAAGGGCAGCAGCAATTCTGGCCAATGCCTGATTCTTCTGATCTGTTGGAACAGCGGCCAACTGAATGGCCGCTTGTTTGGCCCGGGCGGCAATCTGGCGGATATCCATAATAACTCCCCTTCATTATCAGGTCATTTTAGCAGCCTTTTACATACACCCAAGCACGAAATAATTCAAAAACAATCGCCGCTCCCCCAGGCGATCGCAATCTGTAGGTCAGGTTGCGCCGCAGGCGTTACCTGACATTCGGGGTTGACGCG
>JAAELZ010000887.1 GCA_024226105.1 Pseudomonadota bacterium
ACGATTTACGAGCTACCATTCTACCTCACGGTCAGGCAGCAGCAGACAATTCCCGTTTGTTGTCCTGGTTCGGTTTTGATCGTGACGGCCGTTTTATTTTTGGTGGCCGCACGGGTAAGTGGTCCGAAACGGCAGACCCCAAAGATTTTAAAAATCGAGTGTCGCGAATGCATGAAGTCTTTCCCCAGCTGGAAAATACTGCCATTGAACATTACTGGTCCGGGAAGGTAGCATTGACCGTTGACCATTTACCCCATGTACATGAACTGGCCCCCGGTGTATACGCAGGTTTGGGGTTTAACGGCCGAGGCGTAGCAATGGCTACCCTGATGGGGAAAATCCTTTCCCGGTATTGTTTGAAGGGTGCTGACGCAGAACCGATATTTCCACTTTCACCTCACAAGACAATACCGTTTCATTCAGTTCGTCGACCGGTTGTGCAATCGGTTGTGTGGTGGAAAAAATTTATGGATCAATTCTTTCCTTAGTTGTCGGCTTTGTCTAATCTGGCTGCACAATTCAGATAGTCAAAAAATGTCAGAATACAAGCTTCATGAAATGACCTTTAAAATTGGTGATTCAGGCGTCGTATCAACAATCGTCCGGATTCCCCCGGATACACACCGGGATATTTACCATGTGCCTGATAGCCCATTAACCCGGGTACTCTCTCAGGACAACAGTCAGCAATTTCTCCTGGAATGATCAAATAGTGATTTTCCTCTTACCATAACCAGCCAGGACTATAGGTGTTGATTAATCCGGCCCGTGGTGAATTTGATCGATTTGCACCTCCACCGTGAATAGCAGGCCCAGGGTCGTTACGTGGTTCAGCCAGGTTTCTGGATGACTTCTTGGAAAGATTTGCAGGGTTTTGACCTGAGAGATACTGCTTGATTTCGTGGAATTGGGTGTCTATGCTGCTTATGCTCCCGATACCTTAATATTTAGCGCCCCAACCTTTACTTTACCGGGAAATCGTATTAGTACAAACGACTGTAAAAACAAAAATATGAAACCACTTGATCTGGATTTTGTCCGTTCCAACTTTCCTGCATTTAGCGAACCATCCCTCCAGGGGTGGTCTTTTTTTGAAAATGCCGGCGGTTCCTACGCATGCCGACAGGTAATAGACCGCTTGAACAACTACTATCGCAAAACGAAAGTACAACCGTATCACCCCTTCCCTGCCTCAGAACAGGCGGGCAGAGAAATGGACGAGGCGCTGGCTAATCTGGCGGCGTATTTGAACGTAGCCGAGGACGAGATTGATCTTGGCCCCTCCACCAGCCAAAATACCTACGTGCTCGCGCAGGCATTTAGATCGATTATGCAGGCCGGCGACGAAATTGTCGTCACCAACCAGGATCACGAAGCCAATTCCGGCGTCTGGCGCCGCCTTGCTGACAGCGGTATTGTGGTGCGCGAATGGCGTATCGACCCTGAAACAGGCTACCTTGATCCAGCAGACCTGGACGGGCTGCTCAATGATAAAACCCGCTTGCTGACATTTCCGCACTGTTCCAATATCATTGCTCAGGTGAACCCGGTGGCGGAAATAGCCGCAAAAGCGCACAGTGTCGGGGCCAGCGTGGTGGTTGACGGTGTTTCCTATGCGGGCCACGGTTTTCCGGATGTCGATGCGCTCGGCGCAGATGTTTACCTTTTTTCCCTGTACAAAACTTACGGCCCGCACCAGGGCTTGATGGTGATACGAAAACAAACCCGTGAGGCCCTGGCCTACCAGGGGCATTTTTTCAATCAGGGTTTTGCTCATAAAAGGCTTGTGCCCGCCGGCCCCGATCACGCTCAGATCGCTGCTGCCGGGGGTGTTATCGAGTATTTTGACGCGGTACACGAGTTTCATTTTGGCACACAGGATAACCCCGCAGTGCGGAACCAAAATATTCACAATTTGTTCCAGGCCCAGGAACAGACTCTGATGTCACCACTACTAGACTATATTAAAAACCGGAAGAACTTGCGATTACTCGGCCCTGAGAGCCCCGGGCAAAGAGCGCCGACCATCGCCATGCTGTGCGACGGAGATGCTGTCTCCATTGCCAGGAAACTCTCCACTCATGGCGTCATGGCAGCCGGTGGACACTTTTATTCTTATCGTTTGTTTGAAGGGCTTGGACTTGATCCAGAGGCGGGCGCACTCAGGGTTTCCTTCGTGCACTATACCAGCCCGGAGGACATCGAGAAATTGATCAAAGCGCTGGATGCTGTTTTAACCTAATAGTTCAGGAACCGCACTATCTCTACGATCAAAGAAACCGACTTATACCTGCCAATACGGAATTACCTTGAAAACCAGGGCTATGAGGTTAAAAGTGAGGTAAAGCACTGCGACCTTGTGGCCAGGCGCAATGCGGAACCGCTGCTTATCGTCGAGCTCAAAACGACGTTAAGCTTCGAACTGATATTACAGGCGGTTGATCGCTTAAAGGTGAGTGAATCGGTATATATTGCTTTCCCGGCCAATGCGCCACTGTGGCGCAATAAATGGAAAAGGGTACGAGCGCTTTGTCAAAGGTTAGGCATCGGCATCATTACCCTGAATATCAAAACACTTAGCGTGAAGGTCAGGTTGGACCCGTTGCCCTACAAACCACGTGGAAATCGACAACGACAAATTCGGTTGCTGGCAGAATTTGAGAAACGTGTTGGCGACCCCAATACTGGTGGCACATCAAGGAAACCGATTATGACAGCCTATCGGCAAGATGCCCTGCGATGCCTCGCCTCCCTGAAAAAAGGCCCGCAGACACTGGTGGAAATCAGGGTGAAAACGGGAGTTATCAGGGCCAGCAGTATTTTGCAAAAAGATCATTATGGCTGGTTCGAGCGCGTAAGCCGGGGTAAATACCAACTTTCTCCAGGAGGTATACAGGCAGTGGTAGATTATCAGGATGCGATTGCCGACTTGACCCGGCAATAATTACCAACTGAGCATTGCCCCGCTCCAGGAGTCTGTCGGACTTAGCATATTTCGTTCAAAATTCACGAATATC
>JAAELZ010000888.1 GCA_024226105.1 Pseudomonadota bacterium
ATCTATGAGAACGGTAAGGCGCTGAAAGATCTGACAGATAATCACGGTGTTATCCTGGAAGATACTCCAGCGGATTACTTCACAGAGTACATGGCGGCCGCTAAGAAGTCGCTCGAAGCCGCTGCGGCAGAAAATGAGTTCTTCGCAGAAGTGTGGCAGTCGCAAAAGGATTTTGCCGACACCGTAGTACCATTCTGGTCGGGTGCACAAACTTCAAACGCAAGTTTGGGTCGCGCACATGCAGATACACTGAAGTAAAAAAGTCTTCGTCGCGAGGCCCGTTAGGGCCTCACGACGAAATTTTTATCAGGGCTTTGTTGTGGCACTATCTAAATAAGTAAGCGCCCAAAAAGGGCTTAAACATAATAGCGGAGAAAGAGCATGGCTGAAGAAGAAGTAAATCCGGAAGATCTCGAGATTGCGGACGAACTGATCGCGGAGCGCCGTGCCGAGGCTCCGGGTGAAACGCCAGAGGATATGACTTCCTGGCAACGTCCGATAACCGCAGCAATTGATGTCATTAATTACCGGGCGGGCCAGATTATTGCCCTGCTCATGGTGCCGCTCATTGCGGTAGTGGTACTCGAAGTCATTTCACGAAATTCCTTTGCGATCTTGCAGGATGCCGGGTTCGAAGATCTCGCCCGAACCCTTGGACTGGGCCCCACGCTCTGGGTGTATGATACCAGTCGTATGATAGCCGGGGTGCTCTTCATGGCCGGAGCGGGTTATGGTCTGATGCGCGGGGTTCATATTCGCGCTGACTTTCTATACCGAAATTGGTCGGCAAAGACACAAGCGACAGTGGACGCAATACTGTACCTCTTGTTCTTTATGCCGTCGATGATCTTCTTTACCGTTATAGCCACAGACTTCTGGTGGCTCGCCTTTTCAAGAGGTGAAACCATGCAGGTCGACAGTGCCTGGGGACCACTTTTGTGGCCCGCGCGCCTGGCGATGCCAGTCGGTGCTTTCCTCTTGATGCTGCAAGGCCTCCCTGAGATTTTCCGCGCATTTCACAAGATGGGTAAAGAGCGAGAGCGTTGGTTCGTACGGGCCTTGCCTGTTTATTTGGTCGCACTGATCTGGCTCGTTCTGGCAGTGTTCCAACCGGGCATGGTCCCTGGTGGCGAATCGTTTTCTGACCTCATGTCTTCCCGGCCAAACATGGACAAAGCGACCATTGGATTGATCATGCTGGGTGCCATGCTTTTCGTGATCTTTATCGGGTTTCCAATTGCGTTCACGCTGATCTTCCTTGCCTTTGTCTTCGGTATTTGGGGTGCCAACTTCAAGTTGACCACGCTGTTGATGACCTTGAACACAAACTCCACCATGTTGAATGATCAGCTCATGGCGGTGCCGCTCTTTGTCCTGATGGGGATCGTAATGGAAGCGGCGGGCTTGATGGACCGGCTGTTTGCATCGATCCAGATGATCATGTCGCGTGTTCGCGGCGCGCTATTCATCGCCGTGCTGATTGTATCCACGATTTTTGCGGCAGCCACTGGAATCGTGGGCGCTTCAGTGACCCTGCTTGGGATCATGGCTGGCGCGACCATGACCAGGTCCGGCTATGACGTCAAGCTTGCGGCCGGAACCATCACCGCGGGCGGCACATTGGGGATTCTGATCCCGCCCTCGATTATGTTGATCGTCATGGGGCCTGTTCTGGAAGTTTCAACCCTGGACCTTTTCCGTGCAGCCTTTGTTCCCGGCGCGATGCTGGCGACACTTTACCTGCTATACACGCTTGGACGCTGCTGGCTGAATCCGGACCTCGGGCCAATTTTGGCAGAAGAAGATCAACCCAAAACTTCCTCATTTTATGGTGCTGAGGTGGCGCTGATCTGCCTGGGCGTTTTAACCGTTTGCCGGGTCTTTGGCCTTGCCATGGGCGGTGCTTTTGGCGGTGTGATTCCATTTGGCGGCTTGTTTGTTCTGGCCGCTAGCTGTGCCGTCGCCTACGCCGCTTACCGTCGATTGAATGTACTCAAAATCGCGCTTCCGATCGCAGTTCTGTTCCACATCTATATGATCTTTGCGAATATGGGCGAAGACGGTAGCCTGCCGATCTGGTCAACAACTTTTGCTGCATTCACCGTGCTTTTGGCGTATCTGGGACGGCCGATTTATAGTGCTGAGGCTGACAGTGAGTTCCGTTTTTCGGATCTCTGGGATGAATTCTTTGCCGGACTTATGCCTCCCACGATCCTGATTTCTTTTGCTTTGGGGTCGATTCTCCTTGGTATTGCAACACCTGCTGAAGCCGCAGCAATGGGTGCCTTCGGTGCTATCCTGTTATCTCTCGTTTACCGCAAATTCACCCTTCCGAGTTTCTTTGACAGTTTGATCAAAGCCCTGGAGATCACGGTATTGATTATGTTCCTGGTTGCCGCATCAAACTTTTTTGGCGCCGAATTCAGCGCTTTGGGTACGCCCAAGATGATGACTGAGTTACTACTTGGTCTCGAAATGTCGCCTTACCTGATTCTGATTCTGGTTATGGCATTGATTTTCCTGCTGGGGTGGCCTCTGGAGTGGGTACCTATTGTTCTGATCGTTGTACCAATTTTATTGCCGACGGTCGAAGCGTTGGACATCCACGGGCTGGAACGCTACGACCTGATGGTCTGGTTTGGCATTCTGGTCGCAGTGAACCTGCAGACAGCGTGGCTATCCCCACCTGTGGCCTTGTCAGCCTACTTTCTGAAGGGGGTTGTGCCGGATTGGGATCTCAAGGACATCTATCTGGGCATGATGCAGTTCATGTTGATTCAACTCGTCGGTCTCATCCTGTTGTTTAGCTTTCCGCAAATGGTGCTTTGGCTACCCAAAGTGATGTCGGGCGGGTAAATCATGAAGCATCTCCTTTGATCCATCTTGTCATTGGTAAGCGCCCGGCATGCTGATATCTATCCTGGCCGTTGTCGGTGGTCTGGATTACTGGACTGGAGCGCTGACAGTTTGTTTAAGGGATATCAGCTGACGCCTTAAACCCGGGTGTATCGACCCTGGTTAACGGGATCAAGGCCATTTGGCTCAGGTACTTCGGCTCCTGAAATACTTATCTCATTGTTTTATCGGTTCTAGAAGGTGTCGTGCCTGAGTGGGATTTGAAAGATATTTACGGCGGTATGATGCAGTTTATGGTGATCCAGGTAATTGGACTTATACTGATCATATCTTTTCCCCAGATTGAACTCTGGTTGCCAGAGTATATTTAC
>JAAELZ010000889.1 GCA_024226105.1 Pseudomonadota bacterium
GCGAGTAATTCACTGGCCTGTCGGTCAAGCAGCAAACCGATGCGCTGCGTAATCAATTGACTGGCGGTGACGATAGCAATGGTGATGATCGTCGCGATCAACATCAACCAGTAACTCTGGATGGCGGGCAACCTGCGGTTCATCTCAGTTTTCAATCGACATTTAAAAGCTCGCCCGACTCAATCTGGATATGCACATCGCCGCGTTCGGCGAGTGACTGCTCGTGGGTCACCAGCACCAGCGTGGCGCCCGTTTGATCGCGCAGGCGGAACATCAGATCGGCAATCTGCTTACCGGTTTTCGCATCGAGATTGCCGGTCGGTTCGTCAGCAAACAGAATGGTCGGCTCAACCGCAAAGGCGCGAGCGATAGAGACGCGCTGCTGCTCGCCACCCGAGAGTTGTTCAACCAGGGTATCAGCCTTGCTTTCAAGACCCACTTCCTGCAAGTGCTTACAAGCCAGCTCAAATGCATCGTCTTTACCACCCAGTTCAATCGGTAACATGACGTTTTGCAGTGCCGTGGCGCCCTGCACCAGTTGGAACGATTGAAATACAAACCCGACCCGTCCGGCGCGCACGCGGGCGCGTTGCTCTTCGTTTTTATCGGTTAAATTTTCACCTAGCAAAATGATATCGCCGGAGCTACTCTGGTCCAGTCCGGCCATTAAACCAAGCAGCGTGGTTTTACCCGAGCCGGAAGCACCCTGAATCACCAGCGCCTGCCGGTAAGGCACGTTGAGGGATATATTTTTAACGACATCGAGCGTACCATCGGTGGTGTTCACCGTTTTGGTTACGTTATTCAGCGAAATGCAAAAATTATTTTCCGGCATTGTCCTAATCTTCTCGTTCCTGTTTCTAACCCTTGCTCAGGCCGGCAATTCTGCGCCGAGCATATTGGTTCTCGGTGATAGCCTGAGCGCTGCATATAATATACCGGTCGCGCAAAGCTGGCCGAATTTATTCAGCAACAATATAAGGGCGCGCTATCCTGAGACAAGGGTAACTAATGCCAGTATCAGCGGCGAAACCACTTTTGGCGGCGCCAAACGCCTGCCGCAATTACTGGAGCGCATCCAGCCCAGCCATTTAATTATCGAACTCGGCGGTAACGATGGGCTCAGGGGTTTAAAATTCAGCCAGTCCAGAGAAAACCTGAACCGCATGTTAACGCTGGCTTTAGAGCAAAATGTTTCAGTCCTGTTGATCGGGGTAGATTTACCGCCAAACCTGGGGCCGGCATATAACCTGCGATTCCAGCAAATTTTCGAAAGCCTGTCCGAGACACATGATATTGATTATCTTGCGCATTTCCTCGACGGCGTGGCTGCCGACAAACCAGAGTTTATGCAGGCCGATGGTATTCACCCCACCGCGCTGGCACAACCGATACTGGCCGACAAAGTTTTTTCGGCAATGCTTGAGATGTTGGGTAAATAGTTGGGTGAGTGAATGAAGGTTTCCACCATTTTCGATAAAACAGAAAAATGCAGGAACTTATATAGGAGATTCCAATGATATTGAACCCAAACCTGCTTTATTCGATGCATGGCAATGCTTCTGTGAACGTGCTAAGTTGTTGAGACTATTAAGCATTTAGAAAATCGGAAGTAAAGAAACAAGGGAATCATATGTATTTATTAAAAAAACATAGGCTGGAAGTTCCGGTGTTTGAATGCCGGAAGTTCCTGTCTATTTAAGTTCTAGCTGCTACTCTAGAACGAGGTTAGAAAATGGGAACTATTAAAGATTTAGTAGATCTAGTAACTCA
>JAAELZ010000890.1 GCA_024226105.1 Pseudomonadota bacterium
CTCGCCCTGTTTTTCTTCACCACGGTCGCCGGACGCCTCTGGTGTGGCTACGCCTGCCCGCAAACCGTTTGGGCGCGCGCCCTGCTTTGGATCGAGGAAATCGTTGAAGGAAACAGGAACAGCCGCATAAAACTCGATAAAGCACCGTGGGGTGGGTCCAAGATAGCCAAAAAGAGCCTCAAATATGCCTTGTGGATCCTGTTCGCTGTGTGGACAGGGTTCACCTTCGTTGGTTATTTTTCCCCGATCAGGGAATTAACGTCGCGCTTCTTCGCTTTCGAACTTGGATCGGCTGAGACCTTCTGGATTTTCTTTTACGCTTTGATGATCTGGTTGCTGGGTGCCGTTATGCGCGAACAGGTTTGCATCTATATGTGCCCTTATGCACGCTTTCAAAGCGTTATGTATGACCCGGACACCTTGCTGATTGCCTATGATACTGAGCGAGGTGAACCCCGCACGAGAGGGAAACGCAAACAGAATGAGCAACAGGGCGACTGCGTCGACTGCTCGGTATGCGTACAGGTTTGCCCAATGGGAATTGATATTCGGAATGGTCTGCAATACCAGTGTACGGGCTGTGCATTGTGCATAGACGCTTGCAATAACATCATGGAAAAAGTTGGTCGTCCGCAGGAACTGATTCGCTATACTACGGAAAACCGCCTGGCGGGCAAAGATACCAGCGTGTTTCGCCCTCGCGTATTTATTTACGCGGCACTCATTTCCGGAATGCTGTTTGCCGTTGGCTGGGGGCTGGCAAATCGGAATGTAATCGCTCTGGATGTTATACGCGATCGTAATACCCTGTTTCGTGATTCAGGAGATGGCAACATTGAAAACCTGTTCCGTCTGCGCATTATTAATAAAGACGACGCGGCACATCCATTTCAAATCGAAATTAGTGGCCTCGAGGGCGCTACTATAGATATGGATTCGCCCATTCCGGTGGTTGAATCCGGCACCATTCACGACCATATAATCCGAATCAGAATTGATCCGGCCAAATTGAATGGCGTGCGTAGTACAGAGTTTAAAATCAAGTTGAAAGCAGAGGATGACACCAGCCTGTCAACCTTTGAAGATTCCCGCTATCTTGGCCCTGCCAATTTCTAGAAAATTCTCGTCTAAACAGTTGAAAAACTAACATTATTCACCTTCTATCGACCGTGGCCACAAAAATCACAGTCTATTTAGCTATGTTTTCTGCGTATAATCCGCCCCTGGAGGATTCTAAATGACCCTATCGTGTGATTTGTGTGCACTGTCCGAAATTTGTCTGCCCGCTGGCCTGAACGATGACGAACTTGCGCTGCTCGAAAAAAATGTACTACCCAGCCTTAAATTCAAAAAGGGTGAGGTACTTTACGCCGCAAGCGAAGAGTTCAGCGGTTTATACGCAGTAAAATCCGGCAGTTTCAAATCGGCCGTATCCAGTAGCGATGGGGACGCTCAGATTGTGGGCTTTCATATGCCGGGCGAATTAATCGGCTTTGATGGTTATGATGCACACCATACTTCAAGCGTCGTGGCGCTTGAAAATTCAATGGTTTGTAAAGTCCCGGGCAGTCACCTGGATTTTTTGTGCTCAAACATTAAAAGCGTCTCCAAACATATCCATTCCATGATCGCGAATGATGTGCGTGCACATAACTCTGTGCTCATGCTCATTGCCCAAAAATCAGCGGAAGACCGGGTTATCTGCTTTTTAAAGAATGTCTCAGATCGAAATAAAAAGCGCGGGTTTTCCTCCGTGGACTTTACCCTCAGCATGCCGCGCGGAGATATTGCAAACTACCTGGGTATGGCGCCTGAAACCATCAGCCGTTTACTGGCCCAACTACAGGATGACAAAATAGTGGAATTTGACCGGCGCAACGTCCACATCATCGACTACAATGAACTTACCCGCCGCTCCTGCGGGCATGAAGACCCGTCAGCAGTACGAGCCTGATCCTCAAATTACAACCGCTCTTACTGCAATCATCCGGCCCGGAACGGATTTAAGAAACGCCTGATTAAAAGGTGCCACTAAATCTTATATCGCCTTTGAAAATCGCGTATTACCTGCACTTTGAGTATATTCATCAAAGGCCATGCAAATATTTCGCACCAGTAAGCGCCCTTTTGCGGTAACCTCGATTGAGGCCGCACCTATGCGCACTAATCCGTCTTGCACCATGGGCTCCAGGGCATTGAGCGCGGTACTAAAGTGAGCTTTAAAATCTATTTTGAAACGCCTCTCGATAGCGGCCATATCAAGCTCTCCATAACAGGCAATACGCTGTATCACCTCAGCACGCAAACGATCTTCATCGTTCATAACATAGCCTTTTAGTATCGGTAAATCACCGTTGTTTAGCGCCGCTGTGTAACTCGCTTCATCTTTATAATTCTGACTGAATACACCGCGAATTTTTGATATTGAACTTACCCCCATTGCCACCAAATCACAGTTCCCATGTGTGGTGTAACCCTGGAAATTTCGATGCAAATGCCCTGTTTCGCGCGCGATAACCAGCTCATCATCGGGTTTTGCAAAATGATCCATACCAATATAGACATAACCCGCGTCAGACAATTGCTCAATGGTATTTTGCAAAATTTGCAGCTTTTCTTCAGGGTTCGGCAAATCTTCAGCATTTATACGTCGCTGCGCCTTGAACATTTCGGGCAGATGGGCGTAATTAAAAATTGAAAGGCGATCCGGGCTCATATCAATGACCACATCAACGGTTTCACGAAAACTGACCGGGGTTTGAAATGGCAAACCGTAGATCAAGTCAATATTAATCGATTTGGCCCCGGCATCCCGACAGGCGCTCAGTACTTCCCGCGTCATTTTCGCAGACTGGACACGGTTAACCGCTTTCTGCACTTTGATATCAACGTCCTGAACACCCAGGCTATAGCGATTAAATCCGAGTGTACCCAGAACCTTGATATAATGCGGGGTAACCGAGCGAGGGTCGATTTCGATAGAATAGTCTTTGCTGTCTGCCGGCCTGGCATTGAAGTGAGACTGTACTTTCCACATTAGCTGTGAAATCTCCTCTTCGCTCAAAAAGGTGGGGGTTCCACCGCCAAAATGCAGTTGTTCAACCTCTCTATCAGCAGCAAATTTTGCACCCACGATCTCTATCTCCCGGCCCAGCACCTCAAGATAGGGTTGCGCACGTGATTTATGCCTGGTGACAATTTTATTGCATCCACAATAAAAACAAACGGTATCGCAAAACGGCACGTGAAAATACAGGGACAAAGGGGCCGGCACCGGGTCATCATTTCCATTCTGGCACGCGGTGTTATAGTCCTCTGCACTGAAGTTCTCATGGAACGTAACTGCGGTGGGATAAGAGGTATAACGTGGACCGCTATGGTTATAGCGGTTAATCATTTCCCGATCAAA
>JAAELZ010000891.1 GCA_024226105.1 Pseudomonadota bacterium
AATGTTACAACGCGTTTTAGGCTTACCCAATCACGACCCATCAACGTCATCAACAATTTGCTCTGATGAGGTCGATTCGGTAATGAGCACTGGACAGGTGCGTCCGGAAAACAGGACACTCGAAAAAAAAGGCTAAACGGGCCCAAAATGACGCTAAATCCGACCTTATATCGGGAAATTGATCGACATCAATTAGCCGCCCCTCCCTCCTTTACACCGAGAGCCTGGAGGCAGCGCACTTTTTAGACTTTCAAATTCCTATTCATAAATCCTACAAACTCAAACCCATCCAGAACTGAAGATCACGATCCAGGAATTCCTCAACCGTCAAATAGTGTGAACCATCACAGGAAAATGTCAGCCCGACCATACCATTAATAATATTGAGCGAGCCCGAACGTAAATAGATTGTGTCATCTATATAGCGCAAAGACTTAAACAGTGCATACACCTGCCTGACCTGGTCTGGCGTCACAACTGCTCGAGTGGGGTAGGGTCGTTCTGGATAAGCAAGCAACAGATCTTCATCCATGACCTCATGGATATTAAACAACTGATACTGAAACGGATCATCATAAAACCACAAGGTACAGCGGTTGCTTGAAAACAGCATCTTGGTATGAAATACACCGTAGTCAGTGATCAGTTCTGCCAGTCGATCAAACGCGGCATCGCCGACCTTATCAAATTCACTTTGCACGCGTTGCTGCTGAAACAGTGTGCCACGGACTGCCGGATCCCCCCGGTACTGGGTGTATGGTGAATTGATAATCTGTAACCGGGAGTTTTGCATCAAATCGCTGACGTTAAAATCCGCCGCAATAAAGCCTTCCAGATGATTATTCGGGTTGACGGCCTGTAAGGCAGTTACCGTCCGGCGGCTGTCGTATTCGCTGATATAAACCGAAGAGAGCATAATGCCTTTAAACGGCAGGTTCTTTTTTAGATAAGGGCGCTCACTTAAATCACGCCCGCGCCAGTCTTTATCAAGGCTCTGCGGACTGATCATTGCCGAGACCACATGGTTGTCACGATCCCACGCGTAGATCAGCTTGCACTGCGATACGCGCTGCAAGCCTGCCTGCAACAGGGCATCAATTTTCCCGCCCTGCGGCCAAACCTCCCCACAGGCAACGGCCAGTTCACATAACGGTTCACGTATGATGGAGGCCAGCGCAAGTTTTTTCTCTTCAACAGAATGGAGAATTGACGAATCTGACATTTAGGTTATTTTGGGTATTTTCTACAATCACTTTGTGCGCTGATAATAGTCCGCGCATACTCTCAGTACCAGTATTTTCCCAAACTAAAGATTGGGGCCATGATGCACAAGCGTTATACTTCAGAGCCGAAGCATTTAGATAATTTAAGGCAAGCAATGATTTCTCTACCTCAAAATCGAACCCTCTATATTCTTGGCTTTATGACCTGCTGCGGCTTACTTTCTGTCGCACTTTTCATGCAATTTGGTCTGGGCTACGAACCCTGCCCGCTGTGTATTTTTCAGCGTCTCGCTTTTGTCGCGATCGGCCTCGTCTGCCTGCTTGCGGCAATACATAATCCTGACATGACCGGCCACAAAGCCTACGGCTCTTTAATTGGCATCGCCGGAATTACCGGGCTCAGCATTTCGCTTCGCCACTCCTGGCTGCAACACAACCCACCCGAATTTGTGGAGTGTGGTGCAGGGCTGGATTACTGGCTCGAGACCCTGCCCGTCGGGGAAATTATCCAGAAGATACTGACCGGCTCGGGTGAGTGCACCGATGTAATATGGAAATTCCTGGGCTTAAGTATTCCGGAGTGGACGGCTGTCATGTATCTGGGGTTTATCGTGTTTGCAATTCGTCAAATACTGTATAAGCCAAAAGACAGATATTAAGGCTGCCCTCGGCACAGCTACCTGCCTCGTTAGCAATGAACGCCTCCCGCGATGAGCTATTTTCGGAACTTGCCTCTGACATAGAAGCCTTTCGTTTTGATGAACGCGTAACACGTGTGTTTGCTGACATGATTCGACGCTCGGTCCCGGGTTACGCCTCCGTTATTGCCATGACCGGCGTGTTGGGCGCCGAACATATTCGGCCACATAGCCGTGTGTATGATTTAGGTTGCTCGCTGGGCACCAGCCTGATGTCCATCCACAGCCGTGTTGAAGTGCCCTGTAAGCTCATCGGCATCGACAACTCCCCCGCAATGATTTCGGCCTGCCGGCAGAATCTGGACAGCCTGGCGAAAAAACCTCAGATCGATACCCAACTGGCGTGCGCCGATATCACCGAAACGGCGATCAGCAATGCCAGCCTGGTAGTCATGCACTACACCCTGCAATTTATTGAACCGGACAAACGCCTCGATTTACTCCGAAAAATTCATGCCGGCCTGAACCCGGGCGGCATTCTGATTCTGTCTGAGAAACTAAACTTTAAAGATCCAAAAATGGACGCGGCGCTCACCCGACTCTACTATGATTTCAAAAAGCACAATG
Organism: Pseudomonadota bacterium; assembly: GCA_024226105.1. Classification (GTDB taxonomy): domain Bacteria; phylum Pseudomonadota; class Gammaproteobacteria; order Arenicellales; family Poriferihabitantaceae; genus JAAELZ01. The sequence goes on from JAAELZ010000891.1 coordinate 2,489, forward strand.
GTTATTCGGAACTGGAGATCAGTCAGAAACGCCAGGCGCTCGAAAATGTGCTTATCCCCGAGACCGAGAAAACCCATTTGAGGCGCCTGAACAAAGCCGGATTTGAAAGCGCTATGAGCTGGTTTCAATGCCTGAATTTCCATTCGTTTGTGGCCTATAAATCTGCAAAAAAGCAGGCCTGAAAATCCTGATGACAAAACAGGCTGAATTCCTATATCAGGCACTTGGTATTGAGCCGTTTGTCCAACAACTGGAACAGGATGAACACCGCTGGGCAAACAGCCTGCCACAGGAAATCCGTTCACTGCTGACTGAATTCAAACATGGCGATCTTGCGCGCTGGCTCGGTCTGCTTAAAGAACTGCCCGCCGTGAATAAATTGAAATTCGAGCTTAGGCGAGAGGCCGTCTCGCTAAGCGGCTCCCCACTGGAAGACTCACAACAGCAAAAACTGCTGGACATACTCAAGGGGCTGAAACCCTGGCGGAAAGGCCCTTACAGCCTGTTCGGCATTGATATCGATACGGAATGGCGCTCCGATCTTAAATGGCAGCGTATCAAGCAACACCTCGACCTCAATAACAAAACCGTTCTTGATGTGGGCTGTGCAAACGGTTATTTCGGCTGGCGCATGCTGGGGGCAGGCGCCAAAACTGTGGTGGGCATTGACCCGGGCTGGTTGTTCATCGTTCAGTTCCTGCTGATCAATCACTACGCGCAACAGCGACCAATGCCGGGAACACATACCCTGTTACCCTGTCGCCTGGAAGACCTGCCGGATAATCTGGAATATTTTGACAGCGTCTTTTCCATGGGCGTGCTCTATCATCGTCGTTCTGTCTTCGATCACCTGTTTGAGCTTAAACGATGCCTGAAACCCGGCGGGCAGCTCGTGCTTGAAACATTGGTTATTCCCGCCAATTTCGGTGAAGTACTGGTTCCCCGTGATCGCTATGCGCGCATGCGCAACGTCTGGTTTCTGCCCAACACTGACATTTTGTGTGGCTGGCTTGCGCGCGCGGGTTTTAAGGGTATTCAAGCCATTGACGAGTCTGTCACTTCTCCCCGTGAGCAACGCAAAACACAGTGGATGGATTCACAGTCTCTGGATTCCTGCCTTGACCCCGAAAACCCGGAATTAACCATTGAAGGTTACCCCGCGCCCCGACGCGCCATTATTCTCGCGCACAGGCCTGCGTAGCTTCAGGGCATCAACATTGCATTAGAGATAGACAGCTTGATGAACTACCCGGAGACGGATTAGTTTTACAGGGGTTTTGTCGCTGTCAGCATTTCCTTATCCGAGGCATTTCTCGCCTCCCTGAGCGGAAATGAATAGCGTTCACGGATTTTCTGTGCCACGCGTGTACCCGGCACCACAAGTTGCACACGTTTTAACATCGAATCAGCCCCGGGACCCAACATCTGAACCAGGTTCTCAAAAGCTGCGAAGCTGGTCAACATAACATAATGAATCTGCTCCGCCCGGAACTTCTTCACAAGCGAAATACGATCATAATTAAGCGGAATAGCCCGCGTATAGGCCTGGATATACTCCAGTTTCGCACCGCGTTCAACAAGGGTTTCGCGCAAGGTTTCACGCCCGCACTGGCCACGCACGATAAAGACATGGCGCCCCGTCAGATCCTGTAACAGGGGATGCTGCAACAAACCTTCACTATTTTGATGTTTCGAATCGGGCGAAATGGCAACAAACAGGTTTTCTGCCGCCAATGCAGCCTGGGTACGCTCCCCTACTGCCGCAATCTGTGCGCTGGCAAGATGGTATCGTAGCGCATCGCTCACATTCTGGAACACGCCCCTGACAGCATTGGCGCTCACGAAAATCAGCACGTCACCGGATTGAATCCGGGACAGGCTGGCACGTAATTCGGTAACCGGGCTTAAAGTAATTTCGAGACAGGGAACGACGTAAGGTGTTCCTCCGTGGGCGTTTACCAGTGCCGCTATGCCCTCGCACTGCTCTATCGGGCGGGTAATCAGTATGCCCGCTCCGTTTAGAGCTAAACCACGCCTGTCAGCTTCCGAGTTCACGATATACGTCTTTGAGTATCCCGTCTGCACCCTGCTTTATGAGTTCAAATGCAGCGCGCTCACCCAACTGTTGCGCTTCATTCAGCGGCGCCGTGTATTCACACTGTAAAACGGTTTTCCCGTCTACCGATGCAACCAGCGCACGGAAATAGATTTCGTCACCGGACAAAATGGCGTGTGCGGCAACCGGCACGTGACAGCCGCCGCCAAGTTTTTCATTTGCAGCACGTTCGGCACGCACCCGTATGGCCGTCGGCTGATGATGCAAATCAGCAATTATGCTTTCTACTACGCTGTCGCCTTCACGGCACTCAATGCCAACCGCACCCTGCCCAACGGCTGGCAACATTTCTTCCGGTTCAATCAAGGCAGTTATGCGTGAATCGAATTCCAGGCGTTTCAACCCTGCTGCGGCGAGGATAATGGCATCAAAATCTCCTTTGTCCAGGCGCGCCAGGCGCGTATTGACGTTACCGCGCAAATCGACCAGTTCTAAACCTGGGTATTTTGCCGCAATCTGACTCTTGCGCCGCAAGCTGCAGCTTCCTACTTTGGCCCCGTCGGGCAATTCACTCAAGGTGTTGTAGTGATTTGAGACAAAAGCATCGCGTGGATCTTCACGTTCACAAATAACCGGAATATGTAGCCCTTCAGGCAGATGCACGGTAACATCTTTCATTGAATGCACCGCGATATCGACTTCGTTTTCCAGCAAGGCGGTTTCAAGCTCCTTAAGAAACAGCCCTTTCCCGCCGATTTTGGCCAATGGCGTTTTAAGGTGTTTGTCTCCAGCTGAAACAATTTCAACCAGTTCCACCTCAGTACCGGGATGGCAACGGATGATAGCATCGCGCACATAGTAGGCCTGCCATAAAGCGAGGGGGCTTTTACGCGTACCGATTCGAATTAATTGTGTCATTTTACCTACTAAGCGCTATTTAAAAGTGATCATCAGCCGGCCCTGGAAACGCGCAAGCGCATTGCCTTAAACCCCAGTTTTGAAAGTTTATAGTCATCAGACGTCATGGTTCCGTAATCCAGATACGGGCCGATTCGAACACGAAAATAGTCTTTGTTTTCAATACTGACTTTCTGAATACTTGCACGCAT
>JAAELZ010000892.1 GCA_024226105.1 Pseudomonadota bacterium
GGCAAAGGCAAACACCGGACGGCCATCCACCATACCGTGACCGGTGATCACGCCATCGGAAGGCACTTCGACTGGTTCCATACCGAAATTGGTGCAGCGATGCTCGACGAACATGTCGATCTCACGAAATGTACCGGCATCAAATAATAGGTTGAGCCGCTCACGGGCGGTCAGCTTGCCTTTTTCGTGATGTTTGCTGACTCCTTTTTCTCCGCCCATCTGCAGGATCTTTTTCTCCCGCGCCTTAAGATCGTCTATCTTGTCTTGAACAATTCCCATCACATATTCCTTTCCTAACGGTGAAGAAAAAGCAGTTTCTCTGCCGCGTTGGTGGCCACCATCTGTCCATTTTCTACTTTGCGTGCGAACTCCGGAAGTAATGACTGCACCTCCTGGTTCTGAAAAAACTGGTCTTTGAGCCCCTCTTCCACCAAGTTCCACATCCAGGCCAGGGCTTGATGCCTGCGCTTCTTATCGAACTCGCCGACGGCGGAAAGTCTTTGACCATAATCGCCGATGACCTTCCAGATTTTATCCAAACCGTCCATGTCTATGGCGCTGCACGTCAGCACCGGCGGCGACCAATGATCCGATATGGGTTTGAGTAAGTGAAGGGCCGCTTCATACTCTCTTTTAGCCCGCCGGGCATTTTCGACATTATCGCCATCAGCCTTATTGATGGCGATGGCGTCGGCGATCTCCAGCACCCCTTTTTTGATGCCTTGAAGTTCATCTCCGGCCCCGGCCAGCATCAGTACCAGAAAAAAATCCACCATGGACGCCACCGTGGTCTCGGATTGACCCACGCCTACGGTTTCTACGATGATCACATCAAAACCGGCTGCTTCGCATACCAGCATGGTCTCGCGGGTACGCCGGGCCACACCGCCAAGGGTGCCGCCCGATGGAGATGGCCGGATAAACGCGTTGGGTTCAACAGATAGTTTTTCCATGCGCGTTTTATCACCTAATATACTGCCCCCGGAGCGGGTACTGGATGGATCTACGGCCAGAACCGCTACTTTGGATCCGTTGGCGGTCAGGTGCATGCCAAAACTTTCGATAAAAGTGCTTTTGCCCACGCCGGGAACTCCGGTGATCCCAAGCCGAGTGGCCTGGCCGGTATGGGGCAAAAGACTGTCCACAACCTGCATGGCCAACTCGCGATGGGCTGGATGGACACTTTCGATCAGGGTGATGGTCCGGGCCAGGATCGCTCGCTGGCCCGACATCACACCGTCGATATAGTATTGTGGATCCGTGTTTTTCATTAACCTTCCAACAACACGCTTAAACACTTGAGCGCCGAGTCGGTTATCGGTGTGCCGGGACCGAATACGCCGATCACACCGGCCTGGTACAGCTCTTCATAGTCGCCCGGTGGGATTACCCCGCCAACGGCCACTTTGATCTCTTCGCCGCCGCACTTTTTCAGCTCGGCGATCAGGTTTGGCACCAGGGTTTTGTGTCCGGCGGCCAGGCTGGAGGCACCGACTAAGTGCACGTCGTTTTCAACGGCCATGCGGGCCACTTCTTCCGGGGTCTGGAACATGGGACCGATGTCCACGTCAAAGCCCAGGTCGGCATAGCCGGTGGCAACCACTTTCACACCACGGTCATGGCCGTCCTGGCCCATTTTGGCCATCAGGATGCGCGGACGACGTCCGTTTTTGTCCATAAAGGCCTGGGTTTGCGCCTGGATCTGTTTGAACTGATCCGAATCGCCGAACTCGGAGGCGTATACGCCGGACACGCAGCGCGTGGTGGCCACATAGCGGCCGAACACTTTTTCCATGGCATCGGAGATCTCGCCCACGGTGGCCCGCAAGCGCACGGCGGGAAGCACGGCTTCCAACAGGTTGGCATCGCCCTCGGCCGCAGCGGTCAGATCGGCCAGGGCTTTTTCCACGGCAGCGTTGTCGCGGCTGGCTTTGATCTGTTTCAACCGTTCGACTTGCTCTTGGCGAACCGCATCGGTTACTTCGCGCACTTCAAAGTTTACGCTTTCTTCGATCTTGTATTTGTTCACGCCCACGATCACCTCCTTGCCCTGGTCGATCTGGGCCTGGCGCCGTGCGGCCGACTCTTCGATGCGCAGTTTGGGCATGCCCGACTCGATGGCCTTGGCCATGCCGCCCAGCTCTTCGATCTCGTCGATGATCTTTTGGGCTTCTTTGATCAGACCGTCGGTCAGGCTTTCCACATAGTAGGAGCCGGCCAAAGGATCTACGGCCTTGCATACCTGGCTCTCTTCCTGAACGATGATCTGGGTGTTGCGCGCGATGCGGGCTGAAAAGTCGGTGGGCAGTCCCACGGCTTCGTCAAACGAGTTGGTGTGCAGCGACTGGGTGCCGCCCAGGACTGCGGACATGCACTCTAAGGTGGTGCGGATCACGTTGTTGTACGGATCCTGTTCGGTCAGGCTCCAGCCAGAGGTCTGGCAGTGGGTGCGCAGCATGGTCGATTTGGGGTTTTTGGGGTTAAACGGGCTGATCAGCCGGTGCCACAAAAACCGGGCTGCGCGCAGCATGGCGATCTCCATGAAAAAGTTCATGCCGATGCCGAAGAAAAAGGAAAGCCGCGGGGCAAAGGTGTCGATGTCCATGCCTGCGGAAAGCGCCGTGCGCACATATTCCACACCGTCGGCCAGGGTAAAGGCCAGTTGCAGGGCCGAGTTGGCCCCGGCTTCCATCATGTGGTAGCCGGAAATGCTGATGGTGTTGTACTTGGGCATGTGCTCGGAACTAAAGGCCATGATGTCCGAGATGATCCGCATCGAGGGAAGCGGCGGATAGATATAGGTATTACGGGTTAAGTACTCTTTTAGAATATCGTTCTGGATGGTGCCCATCAATTGCTCATGTTTGACGCCCTGCTCTTCGGCGGCCACGATATAGCCGGCCAGAATCGGCAGCACGGCACCGTTCATGGTCATGGATACCGACATTTGATCCAGCGGAATCTGGTCGAACAATATCTTCATGTCTTCCACTGAATCGATGGCCACACCGGCTTTGCCGATATCGCCCGATACCCGGGGATGATCTGAATCGTAGCCGCGATGGGTGGCCAGATCAAAGGCCACGGAAAGGCCTTTTTGCCCGGCGGCCAGGTTGCGCCGGTAAAAGGCATTGGACTCTGTGGCCGTGGAAAAACCAGCATACTGACGGATGGTCCAGGGACGGCCGGCATACATGGTGGCCATGGGGCCACGGGTGTAAGGGGCAAATCCGGGCATGCTGTTGACATGCTCCATGCCTTCCAGATCTTGCGCTGTGTTCAAAGGTTTGACTGCTATGCCTTCGGGCGTGTTCCAGGTTAAATCTTCCAGCTCACGCCCCCGCAACTGCTTGGTTGCCAGCTCTTGCCATTTTTTTTGATCGGGATGCTCCGCCATTATTGCACCTCATAGTTGCCGGGTAATTTGTCTTGCCCCCATGCCCGAAGTTGCAAACAAACCAGGGTCAAGGGCAATGGGTTATAATTGGATTTTATGGGTTCATTTGAAATCCATCAGCCAGACAAAGGCGGATTCCAACCGTAAAACCTTGGCACACATGTGCCTTATTATATTTTGTTAAGGGGGCACTCAGGATGGATAATCCCCCTCCATACCAACTCAAAAATGGCATTGGCCTCGGCAGCCAGACTCCCTTTCTGACCACGCTGAATCCACATAACAAAAGAACGTTGCACCATGCCGAGTATGACATCCAACAGCACCCCGGCACGCACCCTGGGATTGAGCAGACCTTCAACCTGTCCCTTCTTCAGCACTTCTAGAAAGAGATTGATCATCTTCTTTTGCTGGAAAGTCTCATCGGCCATCCAGGTGGCCATGGGCAAGGTCATAAACAAGATACGCCCCAGATGAGGATTTTTCTCATAATAATCGAGTTGCAGCCATAGGACCTTGCGTAATTTTTCTTTTAAATTTTCAATCCCTTGAAGATGATCAACTATCCTGTCGGTGAGTTTACCAAGCCAAATATCCACAAATGCGAATACCAGACGCTCTTTGCTGCCGTAATGCTTGTATATGGTACTGAAACTGACACCCGCCTGTTTGGCTACATCACGAATGTTGGCTTTGTGAAAATCAGAATGGGAAAAAATATCCAGAACGGCCTGTTCCAATCGTGTGTGAACTTCGGGACGGAGAGGAGGTAACATTGTTATTTTGTTTCTTTTCCGTAAATTTAATTCGCCAAAGTCGCCATTTGCGATCTTACGCTGTTAGGTATTCCAGCCATACGCATGATAGGCGTTCATTTCAATCTGCGAAATATAGTTACATACAATATTATTGCTTAACTAATTAATTTATTTGGCAAATATTAAGAACATCAGTATTAAGCCACTAATTTACAGTAACACTGTTATGCGAAATATAGATATATCCGCGCTCACACTTGGGTGTCAAGGGAAAACACTATACCGATTTATTATTACCTTAATTATAGGAACGCTTATAAACGCCCGATCCAAAGCAACAAGAAACAAACGTGAAGCCATTGATCAACTCCGTTTTATATTTTTGTGTAGTTCAGGGTGCGAGCGAAGCGAGTTCCCTGACAATAGCATCGGTCGAGCATCAACCCTGATTGTCAGGTAACGCCTGCGGCGCAACCTGACCTACATATTGGCAATTTACCGGATGATAAGCATAAAAAACCCCCGTGCGTGAATACCTGCACGCGGGGGTTTTTCGCTCTGTAAAGATGGGTATCGTCAGTAAAACGAATCAGATTTGTTTATCACATCAACCGGAGCGTTCGCAAAGCTCCACCAAGACACCATTGGTGGCCTTGGGATGCAAAAATGCAATTTTAGCGCCGCCGGCTCCCAAGCGGGGAACCTCATCGATGAGCCGGACACCTTTGGCTTTTAACTCCGCCAAGGCTTCTTCAACATTTTCAACTCGAAAGGCGATATGCTGAATTCCCTGCCCCCGCTTTTCGATATATTTGGCCACAGGACCGTCCGGTGCCGTGGACTCCAACAGCTCCACCTCACTCTCACCCACCGGGAAAAAAGCCGTGGTCACCTTTTGGGCCTCAACTGTCTCGCTGCCCTCGAAGGGCAGCCCGAGCACTTCTGTCCAAAACGCTTTGCCTTGATCAATACTATCCACTGCGATTCCCAAATGATCAATTTTTAAAATCTTCATAGTTGCTCCATTCTTCGTTGATTTAGTGATATTTGGCCATGACCCTCTTAAATCCCGGCAAGGCGTTAATGATGGTTTCATCCGCAACACAAAAAGCAATACGGAAGTGACCAGGACCGGCAAAACCACTGCCCGGCACGGTAAGTATCAGTTCCTGTTGAAGCGCACGAACGAATTCGACATCATCCTCTATGGGTGTGCGCGGAAACAAATAAAAGGCACCGGGCGGCTTGATAAACTCGTAGCCGGCGTCATCCAGACCCTCGCACAAAAGATCACGCTTATGCAGATAAGCGCCGATATCCACACTTTTACCCTGCAGACAGGCCACCACCCGTTGCATCAACGCCGGCGCGTTGACAAAACCTAAAATTCTGTTGGTCAGGGTCATTGCCGCCATGACCTCTTCCTTATAATCAGCCTCCGGATGAACGACTGCAAATCCGATGCGCTCACCCGGAATAGAAAGGTCCTTGGAATAGGAAGTGGCAATAATACTCTGATCGTAGGCCTTGAATATACTGGGGACCTGATGGTCGTCGAACACAATCTTGCGGTATGGTTCATCGGAGATTAAGTAAATAGTCCGCCCCAACGCCTTGCCCTTGGATTGAAGCAAAGACCCCAAAGCGGCCAGACTCTCTTCAGAGTAAATTTGGCCGGTGGGGTTATTGGGCGAATTGATGAGCACCGCTTTGGTCCTGGAGTTAATCTCCGCCTCAATTGCGGACAGATCCAGGGTGAAGTCATCGTGGGCAGGCACCATGCGCAGCACGCCGCCATGGTTGTCTACATAAAACTTGTACTCAACGAAACAGGGCGTGGAAACAACAACCTCGTCTCCCGGATCGAGCAACGCCTTGAATATCACATTGAGAGCGCCGGCTGCCCCGCAGGTCATGATAATGTCTCCCCCACCTATGGGAACCCCCTGCTCATTTGTCAAATAAGCTGCCACCTCTTCACAAACCTGGGGAAAACCGGACTGGGGCATATAACAATGATCGCCCAGGCCGCAAGTCGACACCGCATCCAGCAAAATCTCATTGAACTGATCCGGCGGCGGCAAGTTGGGATTGCCCAAACTGAAATCAAATACCTTATCCGCACCATGTTGCGCTTTCAGCCGACCACCTTCTTCAAACATTTTTCGAATCCATGACGATTGCTCCATCACGGTGCGAATCTTATTGGCTACGGTCATATGGGGATCTCCTAACCACTTGGGTAAGAACACATTAAAATGGGAACTTACTCATTTAGGCATGATCGCCATAAAATTCAAGTCTGACTTTTTACGAGACCATAAAAGTAACGCCTACGGTGCAACCTGACCTACAGGTTGCCAAAGGAATATAGAATACCCCATGCCTAACCTTTTTGTGTAGGTCAGGGTGCGAGCGAAGCGAGTTCCCTGACAATCGTATCGGTTAAGCGTCAACCTCCGAGTGTCAGGTAACGCCTACGGCGCAACCTGACCTACAGAAAAACTGTAAAATGTGACTCATCCTGCAATATAAAAAATACATGTCAGGCGTTGTGTCCTACAGGTTATTACTTCGTGCCGGTGAATTTCACACAGAGCCGTCGAGCGAATCGCTCGACGATTCATCTGCGTGTGTCCGCGTCCGTCTGCGGTTCATTTTTTAGTTTAAACTACAGATGTCGACGCAGCAAACTGCTTTCGTTAGGAATGCTGAGCATAAATGGCGTTTTCACTGAGCACGCCCAGTGACGACGCCATTTGTTTTTCCAGCTGCTGCGAAGGTGTGCTCTTGGCCCAAACTTGAAATGCATCAATGGATTGCCAGGTGGCGATACAAAGAACCTCACCCGGATTGTCCGAACTCACCAAATTTTCACTGTAAAAATAACCCGTGTGTTTGGAAGCCCAATTGTCCAGGGCGCTTAACAGCTGGCGCATCCGGAAAGCATAATTTCCGGCTACCTTTCGGCGAATCAGCACTTTTATAGCCATATCATACTCCTTTGGAGGCGGCGGCAACCGGCCAAAGCTGCCACCGCCGATAAGGCGTGCGTCTGGAGGAGAGGCACAGACGGTGGGTGGAACGCCTTAGGTACGCTTTTGAGCCAGTCCTATGGTTTGCAGGGCATCGGTAATTTCGTCCAGGATGACCGGATCGTCGATGGTGGCCGGCATCTTCCACTCTTTATTGTCGGCTATTTTCTGAATGGTGCCCCGCAATATCTTGCCCGAACGGGTCTTGGGCAGACGCTTGACCACC
>JAAELZ010000893.1 GCA_024226105.1 Pseudomonadota bacterium
AGCATGAGTGTGGGCTCCACCGAGTTCCTCGGCGGTGACGACTTCGTGGGTAACGGTTTTAACCACGCTTGGCCCGGTTACGAACATATACGAGGTGTCACGAACCATGAATATGAAGTCGGTGATTGCCGGAGAATAAACTGCGCCTCCGGCGCAGGGGCCCATGATCAGCGACAACTGTGGCACCACGCCCGACGCCATCACGTTGCGTTGAAATATCTCGGCGTATCCCCCCAGTGAGGCCACGCCTTCCTGGATGCGCGCACCACCGGAGTCGTTAATGCCAATAATCGGTGCGCCAACTTTGATTGCCTGGTCCATTATCTTACAGACTTTTTCGGCATTGGATTCCGAGAGTGAGCCACCAAAAACGGTGAAATCCTGGCTGTATACAAACACCAGCCGGCCGTTTACCGTGCCATGGCCGGTGACTACGCCATCCCCGGGTATGCTGCTCTGCTCCATGCCAAAATCATGGCAACGGTGTTCGACAAAAGTATCCCACTCTTCAAAGCTGTCTTCATCCAGCAGGACCTGAATTCGCTCACGCGCGGTTAGCTTACCTTTTGCATGTTGTGTATCGATACGTTTTTGCCCTCCACCAAGTCTGGCGGCGGCGCGTTTGTCTTCAAGTTGCTGGAGTATGTCTGTCATTTTTATTTCCTGGAGGCCGCCTCAATGTGATCAAGTAGATTCGCAGCGGCATCCGGAATATGGGTGCCGGGGCCAAAGACTTCTGAAACGCCGGCCTGATGCAGTGCTTCATAATCCTGGGGAGGGATGACGCCACCGCAAATTACTACGATATCGTCGATATTCTGTTGCCTGAGCAGCGCCATGACTTCCGGCACCAGCTGCGTGTGCGCGCCGGCCTGGGTTGAAATTCCAATAATATGAACGTCGTTGTCCAGCGCCTGACGCACAATCTCTTCGGGGGTCTGGAAAAGCGGGCTTAGATCTACGTCAAAACCGATATCCGCCAATGCCGTGGCAATCACATTGGCGCCCCGGTCGTGTCCGTCCTGCCCCAGTTTGGCGACCAGAATTCGCGGTCGTCGCCCATGTGTGTTTTCAAATTCAGCGATTTGTTTTTGCAGTGCCATAAATTGCTCGTTGTCCTCGAATGCCCGCCCGTACACGCCGCCCACCGACTGATTTTGGGCCTGATGACGGCCATACACGGTTTCCAGCGCATCTGAAATCTCGCCCAGTGTTGCGCGAGCCCTCGCGGCTACAATGGCCGCTTCAAGCAGGTTCTCGTCAGATTCCGCCGCAGCGCGAAGCGATTTGAGCGCCGATTCAAGTGCATCCGCATCACGTGTGCTTTTAATCGTCTTAATTTGCCCGAGCTGGTCGGTACGAACCTGCTGGTTGTCGACGACCAGTACCTCTACCGGTTGTTCATCGTCAGGCTGGAATTTATTAACGCCGACGATTACGTCTTCCTGTTTATCTATGCGCGCCTGGCGAATAGTTGCAGACTCTTCAATTTTGAGCTTGGGCATGCCGCTGACAACGGCCTCGGCCATTCCGCCCATTTCTTCTATTTCATTGATTATTTTGCGCGCTTCATTGATCAGGCTCTGAGTCAAAGATTCGATATAGTAAGAACCGCCCAGCGGGTCAACTACTTTGGTGATCTCGGTCTCATCACGAATAATCAACTGTGTATTGCGTGCAATACGCGCTGAAGTCTCCGAGGGCAGGGCGAGTGCTTCGTCAAAAGAATTGGTGTGTAATGACTGAGTGCCACCGAGTACCGCCGCCATCGCTTCGATGGTGGTACGTACAACGTTGTTATACGGGTCTTTACTGGTCAGGCTGACGCCGGAGGTTTGACAATGCGTACGTAGCATCAACGATTTAGGGTTCTTTGGCTTGAATAGTTTATCGATGTACTCTGCCCACAATACGCGTGCCGCGCGCAACTTGGCGATTTCCATGAAAAAATTCATGCCGATCGCGAAAAAGAAAGACAGGCGAGGCGCAAAGGCGTCGATATCCAGCCCGCTGTTTTGTGCTGCACGGGCATATTCAATACCATCAGCGATGGTAAACGCGAGTTCCTGCAGGCAGGTCGCACCCGCTTCCTGCATATGATAACCCGATATGGAAATCGGGTTGAATTTGGGCATGTGGGTAGCGGTATAGGAAATAATATCCGATACAATACGCATAGAGGGTTCGGGCGGATAGATATAGGTATTGCGTACCATGAATTCCTTGAGTATATCGTTCTGCAAGGTGCCCGATAGCTGCTCAGGTTTGACGCCCTGTTCTTCGGCGGCGACAATAAACATCGCCATGACCGGCAGTACGGCACCGTTCATGGTCATTGAAACCGACATTTTGTCCAGTTCGATCTGGTCGAACAGGGTTTTCATATCCTCGACAGAGTCAATTGCCACGCCTGCTTTACCGACATCACCCTCAACCCGGGGGTGGTCGGAGTCATAACCGCGGTGCGTAGCCAGGTCGAAGGCAACCGATAAACCGGTCTGGCCCGCTGCTATATTCTTTCGATAAAACTCATTAGAGGCTTTAGCGGTAGAAAAGCCTGCATACTGGCGAACCGTCCAGGCCCGGCCTGTGTACATTGTTGCACGCGGGCCGCGCAAAAAAGGTGCCAGACCCGGCATGCTGTCATGATATTCGATTTCAGCGAGATCAGCAGCGGTATACAGCGGTTTTAACGGTATGCCTTCGAGCGTGGTATGCAGCATCTCTTCGGGAGAATCTTTGCGCCGCTCTTTCAGGGCCAGGGTTTCCCAGTTTTCAGATGGTTTAACTTTGAAATGCGCCATTGACGTTATTGGATAATCACAAATAGACAGGTGGCAGGCGATTATAGATGCCTTATATCTCGAATTCGATATATTTCCTGTAAATCAATTGTAAACGACAGAGCTGGTCTGGTCGTGATTTCAGTTTTTAATGCAGTTTGGCCCGGGATGTGCCACTTCCTGCAGTTAGCTGAGAGCTGCTGCCACCCGATCTCCAAACTCATCAGTACTGATCATTTTGTTGTCTACACCGGGTTGCTTCAGGTCCGGGGTGGTGACACCTTCGACAAACAGTGCTTCCATGGCATCGAATATCTCCTGAGATTCCGTTTTCATGCCAAAACTGTATTCCAGCATCATTGCAACCGAGCCAAGCATGGAGTAGGGGTTTGCCACATTCTGCCCGGCAATGTCCGGCGCAGAGCCATGTGAGGGTTCGTAGTAGGCTTTGTTCGGGCCGATGCAGGCTGAAGGCATCAAACCCAGAGAACCCAGAATACCACCTCCCTGATCGCTCAAAATATCCCCCATCATGTTCTCCATTACCATCACGTCAAATTGACCGGGATTCAGGCAGAGGTAGGTTGCTGCCGCATCTACCAGCATATGTTCTACTTTAACATTAGAATATTCATCTTTGATATCATTGAGTATTTCGTTCCACAAAACGCTCGATTTCAGGACGTTGCTCTTATGAATATTATGTAGCACACCTTTACGTTTTTGTGCCGTTTCAAAGGCGACGCGCAATATTCGTTCAATTTGAAATTCGGTGTATTCCAGTGTCTCGATGGCGTAGCGTTGGCCGGTTTCATCTGTTCCCAGTTGCTTGTCACCAAAATACAGGCCACCTACCAGTTCACGAATGATCATGATGTCGATGCCGTCACCGATGATTTCGGGCTTTAAGGGTGAAAAGTGTTTTAGCCCCGCAGGCAGGTAAACCGGTCGAAAATTGGCATAGGTATCCAGATGTTTGCGAAGCGGAAGCAGCCCGGCACGTTCAGGGCGCTCTTCGACCGGTATTTTTTCAGTATCCTCGTGGTTGAGGCCAATCGTGCCTTTTAAAATCGCATCGGCGCTGTCACATATGTCCAGTGTTTCCTGAGGCAGACTATGGCCAACTTCGAACCAGGCGCTGGCGCCAAATAAAGCGGGCATGAGTTCAAATTTTACTTTGCCACGGGATTCAACAGCGGCAAGCAGCTTTTCTGCTTGTGTCATGATCTCAGGGCCGATGCCGTCACCGGCCAATAATGCGATTTTATGGGTAGTCATGTTTGGTATTTATCTTAAAGGCAGTTC
>JAAELZ010000894.1 GCA_024226105.1 Pseudomonadota bacterium
GAATTTCAGAAATGGCGCGACGCTGTCGGGTGCGGATGGTTTGATGGGGCACCTGACGTTCACTGGCAGCAGCAATACTAATTACCTGATGGCGGCACGTTTTTCCGGCACACAAACGTTGAGCAATCTGGAGGTGAACTTCAATGCGGGCTACCCCGGCTACCTTCCCTACAACCCTTATTTGCAGCTGGGAGGTGCGGCCGGCGAGGTGCTGACGCTGGGCAGTACGGTGACGGTGCAAGGCGGGTATGGATTTATCGGCACTGGTGGGAGTATCGATGTCGACATCATCAATGACGGTTCGATTCTGGCAAACGCAGCGGCTGGTGGTGAAACCATTGATTTGACCGGAGGCGCCGCCACGCAATGGACGAATAACGGTCTGATTGAAGCGAGTGCGGGCAACACGGTGAAGATCAGTACCACGGGTAGTTTTGTCAACACGGCCAGTGGCACTTTATCAGCGATCAACGGCAGCAGCATTTCCATCACGCCATCCTTTGATAGTGCCGGTACGATCAATGTGTCGAGTGGTTCTTCAATGACCTTTGCCGGTGCTGTAACAGTCGCCGGTGGCGTGGTTGGCGGAGACGGCACCCTTGTCGGAAATCTTATCGTCAATGGAGGCCTGTTATCACCTGCTAACTCGACAGGCACTTTGACACATACCGGCAATCTGAACTTCAACTCAGGCAGTTTGCTGACGGAAATTGAAGGTACGGCAGCGGGGGATTTTGATGTCTATGCTGCATCCGGTACGGTTACTATCGACACCGGGGTATTGGAATTTAATTTCAATCTCTTTACCCCGACCGCAGCAGACAGTTTCACCTTCTTAACGGCGGGCGGCGGTATCACTTTAAGCAATGGTGATGTAGCCCACGCGGTGCTGAACGTACAGCAGAGCTTTGATTTCACTTTGAATGTGGGCGCGAATGATATTAGCTTGGTTGCAAACAATGCTGACGTTGCGGGAACCAGTATTTTATTCTTCGGCTCAAGCGGTGACGATACCTATACTGCCGGTACCGGAAGCGACGTCCTCGACGGCGGTGCGGGGAATGATATCCTCAACGGTGGCCTGGGCAGTGATGCACTGACAGGCGGCACCGGTACAGACACTTTTGTTGTTGATGAACAGGCCTTCGTGGAGATTTTGTCAAATGCGTTAATGGTTGACGATATTCTTGATTATGATTCGCTTATTGATCAGGATCAGATTGATCTGGGAGGCGCGTTCGACTATGTGGAAGCGGTGCTTCTCGGGGTAGTGGATTCAGTTACCTACAGCAGTGGCGATCTCAGTGTGAACTATACCGACGGCGGTGGAAGCCATTCCGCGGTGGTTGCCGATCTGGGCGTTTACACAGGTAATATTACCTATATCGATAATGACGACACTATCATGGTCATTTAATCGTTACAGTCATGCGTAACACTATTTTCAAGGCTTTGAAGTGTTACGACTCCGGGTGAGTAACTAACTGCCCGGTGTAAGGCGACCAGGGAAGCAGCATCATTGTCCGTACAAGACCAAAATATATTTTCGCAGAAATTTCAGATAATACGCACGGGTCTTGTCAGCATTCTTGGGGTTAGTTTTTTTATTAACCTGTTAATGCTGGCCAGCCCGCTGTATATGCTGCAGATTTATGATCGAGTGCTAACCAGCCGAAGCCTCGACACGCTTTTGTTCCTGACCATTATCGTGGTTTGCGCAATAGCGGTAATCGGCTTGCTGGAGGCGATAAGACTCAGCCTGATGAGCCGGATTGGGCTCTGGCTCAGCAAGTCACTATCCGGCGATACCCTCGATGTCAGCATCAAAAGAACCTTGCGCCTTGAGCAGCCGGCAACCGTACAGAGTTTGCGGGATTTGGAACTGGTCAGTAATTTTCTCACCACCCCTTCTGTTTTTCCGCTGGTTGATGCGCCCTGGGCCACTATCTATCTGGTGGTGCTCTTTTTACTGCATCCATTGTTCGGCTGGATAGCCCTGGGGGGTGCTTTGATTCTGATAGTGTTGGCTGTAATCAATGATCAAAGCACAAGGAAATCACAACAAGAGGCTGATGGAAATAAATTACAGGCATTGCATCAGGCCGAGTCCACGGTCAGAAATGCCGATGTTGTCGAGGCAATGGGAATGTCCTCGCAGCTGATTGAAAAGTGGAATACAGTCAATAATACGGCGCAGAACTTATTGGCGGCAAGCAGCCATCGCAGTAGTGCTTTGACCGCATTTTCCAAATTTGTACGACTCAGTGTCCTGGTGGCAATTCTTGGTGTTGGTGTGCTGCTGGTGATTGACGGGGAGTTAACCGCGGGCGCAATTGTGGCAGGCTCTATACTCGTTGGGCGTGCCTTATCACCCGTGGACCAGGCGATAGTAACCTGGCGAGCCGCACTGAGCGCAAAGGCGGCCTATGACCGATTGAAACATCATTTTCACAACCAGCAGACTGATGAGGAGTCGATGGCATTGCCCAAACCCAAGGGTGATGTCAGTGTTGAAGGGCTCAGTTATGTCTACCCGGGCACACGCAATCCAATTTTGCGCAATATTAGTTTCAAGCTGGCGGCGGGCGAGATTATGGCGATGA
>JAAELZ010000895.1 GCA_024226105.1 Pseudomonadota bacterium
AAAGTGCCCTAAGGGGTAGGAAAAAGCCAAACACCAACGTTTCTATTGAGATCGTAGAAGGCCCCGAGTGAGAGCCGCTTGTATTGGTCATGGAAGCAGTCAAAGAGGCGATACGAAACGCCGAAATCCAGCAGTTTGAGAAACCCATATAGATAAGCCCAACCAAAAAGAACCGCAGATGACAAATATAATACCTTTCTGTTTAAGACGCATGGCAAGAGCACTAACCAAAAACATCGCTAATGCTGCGATAGTCCAGTATATTGTCGACCATTTCAACACGTAATACGCACCTCCGTCTCCATCTAACGTCAAAATACGCAGCCAAAATAAGGCACCTATTAATATCGTTGGTATTGCTGGCAATAGATAAGCAAACCCACTGAACCTTTTCAATTTACTCACTGCACAACCTCTCTTTCCAACTGAAAATTTCACTCCCCATTCCCCTTCACCACCAGTTTTTTCAACACCTCCGGATCAGCCACCGCACTCACTACTGGATGAAGCACTACATTGCTGCCTTCAGCAATTTGGCGGAAGTTAGAATTGGGTTCCCAGTTCACCAAACGCACTAAATAACCCATCTTTCGCTCCTTACTTTCTTAAACGATGTCAGTTGCCCAAAACCTTTCAGGTCCGGCAGTGCGGCTACTGCGGCGTGTTCGGTGATTTCGGGTCCGGTCCAGGTGGTGTTCATCTGGTCGACATCGAGGAAGATTTCACCGACCTGGCCGATGGTGCCATCGCCGCGCAGAAAATCTGACAGCCCGACGACATGCGAGCCGTGGATGGTGTCGATGATATCGGGTTCGCCGTCACCATCGGCATCGACAAAACCGTCATTTTCCGGCAGGGTGAAGGAGACAATGTCGTGATCTGCCACCGAACCCAGTTCATTCGCCTGGCTCACCATATCGCCATTGATATCCTGCCAGATCAGCAGGCTGTCGAACCTGTCATTACCGTCAATAACGCCATCACCGTTAAAATCCGCCAGCGCGTTATCAAGGCTATTGACCACCCCGTCACCATTGCCATCCAGCGCACCAAGCACGGCAAAGCCCGCCACATTGCCATGGCCGAACAGTTCTGAGGCATCATTGATCAACCCGTCACCATTGATATCACGGGCCAGAAAGCCATCATCACGATCAAGCGTCGCCGTATTTTCTGCAAACAGATCAAGATCAATATCAAAATCAGGCGAATACCCATTACGCCATTCCAGCCCGAACCCGTTACCATCCAGATCAAGGATCAAC
>JAAELZ010000896.1 GCA_024226105.1 Pseudomonadota bacterium
AGCGTACCAGGGACAGCGAACTCACCCGAACCGATTGCTTGTCACAGGCGTCATAGGCAACAGCAGGCAGAGGCTGGAGCTGTGCAACATCAGCTTCGAACCGTTCACCAATCGTTTTTGAATGACCGCGTAACTTGTCGTCCATGCGCTTGCGGCATTGTGTTGCCAAATGATCATTCAGATCATCAAAGCTAGCGAACCGAGGTCTGGGTACCATGAAGTTGCGACGGGTATATCCCACCATCCCTTCGACCTTGCCTTTATCATTGCCCTTGCCGGGACGGCCAAATCGGTCCTTGAACAGATAATGGGATACAAGTTCCGAGAACACCCGGGTTCGTTTGCGTTTGCCGTCACCCAGAATACGGGCAACAGCGATCTTCGTATTGTCGTACAATATCGAGATTGGTACACCGCCGAAAAACTCAAATGCAGCCACATGCCCATCACAGAATGCTTCAGTAGTCTCGCCCGGATACGCCTTTACAAAACACGCATCAGAGTGCGGCAGGTCGATCACCAGAAAGTGGATCTTGCGATCAATACCGCCAATGATCGCAAATGCTTCGCCAAAATCGGCCTGGGCATGTCCTGGCGGATGGGACAAGGGAACAAACATCTCGCGTTGACGTTGACGCGCAGCACAGATGTAGTCACTGACGATTGTGATACCGCCTTCAAAGCCATACTCATCACGTAGCCGTTCAAATATGCGCTTTGATGTGTGCTTCTGCTTCTTGTGTTCCAACCTATCCGCTTCAAGGATTTGATCAATGATCCCGGTAAATGGATCAAGCTTCGGTCGCACTGGTTGCTTCTTGCGGCGGTATCCAGGTGGAACAGAAAACATCAGCATCTTGTCAACCGTACGCCGGTCAATGCCAAAATCACGAGCCGTTTGCCGGCGACTTTTTCCTTTAATCAAAACTGAATGTCGTACTCGACCGTAAAGTTCCACTTGCTTCATCCCAGCCCTCCGCAAAACAGAGAGCTTATCACTGGCGGAGTTTTACTCCGGCGACAGCCAGATAATCTGGCCGCTTCAGTGGTGGATTATTGCACCGGTGTTCTCAGTTTCAATGATTGAGGCAAGCATGGCCCAGTTTTGCGCACCTGTATCATGTCCAGCAAACAATGCGTTTTTACGGTTCAATGCAATGGGGCGCATGGAA
>JAAELZ010000897.1 GCA_024226105.1 Pseudomonadota bacterium
ACCCATAGAAAGTAAAAATACAGTGTAAATGTAAGCTCTCCAGCTAAAGCTCTGCTAATTGTTTGATATGTGCAGCGACACTACGTCCCAGAGAAGACAAATCATACCCCCCTTCGAGACAGGAAATAATGCGTCCATCCGCATATTTCTTAGCCAGCTTGTTCATCTCCTTTGTGAACCAGACATAATCGGCCTCAAGCAGTTTAAAACTGCCCATTTCATCTTCCCAGTGAGAATCAAACCCGGCTGAAATAATAATTAACTGAGGCTTAAAGGCTTCAAGCCGGGGCAGCCACTGCCGGGTTACCGCCTGCTTCCACTCCGCTCCGGTGGTGCCGGCCGGTAAAGGCAGATTCATAATATTGGGTTGATCCGTATCGGCGCCGCTATAGGGATAAAATGGATGTTGAAATGAGGAGCCAAAAAGTACGCGCTCCTCCCCGCAAAATATTTCCTCGGTACCATCTCCATGATGCACATCAAAATCCAGAATCGCGATTCGCTGTACAGCGTACTTTTCCATTGCGTAGGCGGCACCAACGGCTACATTATTGAATATGCAGAAACCGGCGGCATGGTCTTTCCCCGCATGATGACCAGGCGGGCGAACACCGCAAAACACCTGGTTTGGCCCTTCCTGCATTACAAGGTCAACAGCCTTAAGCAATGCGCCTGCGCTACGCAATGCGGCGTTGAGACTATCCGGGTTCATGCTCGTATCACCGTCGAGCACCATACGCCCCTGTTTTGGTGCTGTCCTGAACACGCGCTCAACGTATTCTTTACCGTGCACACGGCATAGATCATGTTTCTCAGCTTTCGGCGCATCATAGTGCATCAATACCCAATCCAGGCCGGATGAAATCAACTGGTTTCGGATCGCATCCATGCGATCGGGTGATTCAGGGTGCATTTCGCTATCATTTATGTGAAGCGAACATTCTGGATGCGTAATTACAGCTGCTGTCATATCTATTTATTTTAAAATGTTTTGTGCACCACGCCCTCAATCAGGCGCATAATCTCCTATATTACTATTCTTAATACAATTGATCACCCATGGGCTACCATTATTTAA
>JAAELZ010000898.1 GCA_024226105.1 Pseudomonadota bacterium
ATAAATAATGCCAGTAGTGCCACTAGCATCATGCTGCGCGTCACATGCCTGCTCGCTGAACGCAATAACCGATCCGTTGCGACGACGATAAAAACACTGAAAGAAAATCCCAGCAACAACATAGCAACGACAAACAGCAGCTTGATCTGCAGTAACCATGCCAGTCCGAGACTCAGGCTGCCAAGGAACAGGGGGATGTGGACAGTGCGACTGAACAGGATGGGGTGCGGAATGAGCATGCCCATCAATACCGGCACGAGTTGCAACATTGCACCCAGCATACTCATGGCCAGAAAACCCAGCGTCAGGAAGTGTGTGACAGCCAGAATTTCAGGTGTCCAACGATGGCTGAAAACCCCCGGCCCATGCCAGAGCAGGACCAGTGCCGCAAGAAGGCCAAACAGTGGTGCGCTAAGCAGGAATCTTGCCGGTACTGAAAAAGGCGGAGCCTGTTGTAAGGAAAGGTCGGCGCGCATTGCCTGGTAACTACTCAGCCGGTGCTCTGAATGGTGCTGGCTTAGGGTCGCTGCGAGCGAAGCGCGGCAATCTAAATACTCGTGACATCTCACATATAACAGTGTGCTTCGAGCCTTTAGATTGTCGCGTTGTTCCTCTTCTCGCAAAAACAGCGCTGCTTAACCCGGCGCCATCTGTTTGTGTCCCCGGTTCGATATTCTGGCCACCATTTCCGTATTCAAAGAATGCATCCAATAAAGGCACAATCATTGAAGAATTTTTCGACTATCCGGGTCAACTTTTCCGGTTATGGCCTCTACGGCTGCCGCGGCCTCGCGGTCGCTATTACGCCAGATGAATAACTCAACGAGCGTAGTTGAACCTCTGCGCTGGAAATAATTGAAATCATTATCTTTGAGATTGCCGTATAACAGGCAGGGGTCTCGGCGGTGTAACATGCGCAGGTATTGGCCGGGCTCAAGTTGTTCCGCAGCTTCGAGCACCAGTAACAGTGGCTCAGGTGGCTCAAGCTCGCTGACATTCAGCAAAACTTCCTGCAGGGTCTCTTGCGGTATGGTCTCTTCCGACATTAGAGGTGCCCTTTAGCTCCATTCCTGAAATTTTTGTAACCAATCGCTGTCGCTCGCTGAGGGCAAGCGATCGATCATGCCATACAAAATTTGTTCTTCTTTCACATTATGCTGCTGCATCAATATCAGCAGGGTCTCTGCAGCCCCCAGATAGTCGTCGCTGTTTTCCTGTTCCAGGGCGTATTGCATCTCGGCGAAAAGCTCACGCATCTGCACGTGTTCCATGCGCATCATTTGCGTTGGCCCCCCCTGCATGCCGGTTGCCTGCTCGAAAGCGGGAAACAGCTCGAGTTCCTCGATACCAAAATGACGACTCATCGCCCGAACAAAAGCCGTCAGGGCCTGGCTTGCGCTATCCCAGTTTTCTTCTGATGCCGCGTTTTCGGCTTGGGCAAAGAGCAAATCACACGCTTTGTGATCTTTACTCATAAATTCACTAATACTCATTATAAACAATTTCTGTAATTTGGTCGCAGGATCATAACGACAGTTGGTGGTGCAATGAATGATATGGGTCAATAGCTCAGATATTGTTAAGGTTTTATTTTCATGGAACGCCTTTAGGCGCCTCGATGATAGTGCAAACATGCATAATAATGCTTGACCTATATCAATTATGCAATATAATTCATGTTAAGCCATTCCTCCTGCCGCAAAATTACAAAATGATTGATTTTAGAACGGATCCATCCCGATACAATCACTGGACGCTTTCATTCGAAGGCCCAATCGCTTATCTGAATATGGATGTGGATGCCTCCGCCGGATTGGCACCGGGTTATGAGTTGAAGCTCAATTCCTATGACCTGGGTGTGGACATTGAACTGTATGATGCCGTCCAGCGCTTGCGCTTTGAGCACCCGGAAATTCATAGTGTGGTGATCCGCTCGCTCAAGGAAAGGATTTTTTGTGCCGGGGCTAATATCCGTATGTTAGGCCTTTCCACGCATGGCCACAAAGTTAATTTCTGTAAGTTTACCAACGAGACCAGAAACTTTATTGAGGACGCCACTGAATTTTCAGGACAGACCTACATCAGTGCTATCAATGGAACCGCAGCCGGGGGTGGTTATGAAATGGCGCTGGCAACTGATTACATTATGCTGGTGGATGATGGCAATGCGGCGGTATCCTTGCCTGAAGTTCCGTTGTTAGCGGTCTTGCCGGGTACTGGGGGCCTAACACGTGTGGTGGATAAGCGTAAAGTACGAAGAGATCATGCCGATGTATTTTGTACCCTGGAGGAAGGGATCAAAGGAAAAAGGGCAGTTGAATGGCGTCTTGTTGATGAAGTTGTGCCAAATTCAAAGTTTATCGAGACGGTTCGTGAAAGAGCGCTTGAATTGGCTGAGAAATCTGATCGACCGGATAACGCCAAAGGTATTACCCTGGAAAAACTTGAGCGGACGCTTAGCGACAATACGATAAAGTACTCGCACCTAGAACTGGATCTGGATCGTAGTGCAAAAACAATTACCGTGACCCTGATGGGCCCCGGGCAGCATGCCCCCGGATCATTACAGGAAATGCAGCAACAAGGTTGTGAATTCTGGTCACTGGCACTGGCAAGGCAGCTTGATGATGCCTTGCTTTATCTGCGGCTGAATGAGCCGGAATTGGGCACGCTAATATTCAAAACGCATGGTGATGGCGAAAAAGTTCTGTCTTATGACAATTTGCTGCTGGATCACGCAGACAATTGGCTGGTTCGGGAAATCACCCTCTACTGGAAGCGCACATTGAAACGCGTTGATATGACTTCCCGCTCTATTGTGGCGCTGATCGAACCCGGCAGCTGTTTTGCCGGCATCCTGGCAGAGCTGGTATTTGCGGCGGATCGCAGTTATATGCTTGAGGGCCAGTTTGAAGGCGATGATTTGCCCGAGGCGACCCTTGTGTTGAATGAGTTGAATTTTGGTCCTTTGCCGATGAGCAACAATTTAACGCGCCTGGCGACCCGTTTTCTGGGAGAGCCTCAAACCGTAGGCGAAATCCATGCAAAAATTAATGAGCCCGTTGATGCCATGCAGGCGTTTGAACTTGGCCTGGTGACCTATGCGCTGGACGATATCGACTGGGATGATGAGGTTCGACTGTTACTCGAAGAGCGTGCCAGTTTTTCACCGGACGCGATGATCGGCATGGAGGCAAATTTGCGATTTGCCGGGCCTGAAACCATGGAAACCAAGATATTCGGGCGCTTAACGGCCTGGCAAAACTGGATTTTTCAGCGCCCCAACGCGGTGGGTGAAAAAGGTGCGTTGAAACTATATGGCACGGGCGTGAGAGCAAGCTATGACACGAATCGCGTGTAAGCTGGAAACAATACAAGACTTGATAGAGAAACAAGAAATGAAAGACGCTGGAATTACTGAAGAAGAATTGCTGGGCGATAGTATCGTTGAGATTAGCTACGATGAACTGATACCCAATAATGTAGACCTGTCAAACGACGCCAAGCTGAAGAAAGCGTTGGAAATATGGCAGCCCAAATACCTGGATTGGTGGAACGAGGCAGGCCCTGAAGAAACCCGGGAATTTGAAGTCTATCTGCGTACCGCGGTGGGTGTTGACCCCAAAGGCTGGGCCAAGTTCGGGCATGTGAAAATGCCGGATTATCGCTGGGGGATTTTGCTGGCGCCAAAAGTGGAAGGCCGTACGATCCCTTTTGGAAAACATAAAGGTGAGCCTGCGTGGCAGGAAGTGCCGGGTGAGTATCGAGCCTTGTTGCGCCGCTTAATTGTTATCCAGGGTGATACCGAACCCGCTTCGGTAGAGCAGCAGCGCTATCTAAGCAAGTCCGCTCCCTCCCTGTACGATATGCGTAACCTGTTTCAGGTCAACGTCGAAGAAGGGCGCCATCTCTGGGCGATGGTTTATTTACTGGTTAAGTATTTTGGTCGGGATGGTCGGGAAGAAGCTCAGGAATTACTGGAGCGCCGCTCGGCGGATGTGGATAAACCGCGAATCCTCGGTGCGTTCAATGAAGAAACGCCTGACTGGTTATCCTTTTTCATGTTTACCTATTTCACTGATCGTGAT
>JAAELZ010000899.1 GCA_024226105.1 Pseudomonadota bacterium
CTGTAGCGGTGCTCACCCTACAGGTGAATCAACCTTATTCTGCTTTTTTCTTTCGGCATAATAGGTTAGCTTCTCCTCATAGCGGTCAACTGCTTTTTCTAGGTTTAAGCTTTAATGGCACCGATCAAACCCGCTTAACACCTATATATTTACCGCAAAGGCGCAAAGAAAGCCTTTTATATCAGTTTGTTACTCTGCGCCCTTTGCGTCTCTGCGGTTTAAAAAATGTGTAGTTAAATCCCTGGTTTTTGGTCAGTCCCGCTTTAATCGCTGTTTTCAGGGCTTTATTCTTGATAAATCATGGCGTTAGCTTGGCCCGATCCGATTTTCCGTATTGCTTTTTAGCTGGTAGAACGGTGCCAACATTTGGTTATAATAGCTACGCGATCAAGGGAGAAGATCAGGTTCTTATTATGGAACCCACGGTTTACTGATCTCCGAGTCTATTTCGGGAGTGTTTGAGTTGGGAGCACATTACGATATCAAGCCGATGTCCGGGTACACGCTGGCTGAACTGATGCTGGTGGTGGCGATCATCGGGATCCTGATCGCCATCGCTTCCCGCAATTACGAGGTGGCAATCATCAAGACCATTACCGCCGAGGCATTGTCGGTTTCCGTGGGCAGCCGGCTTCAGGTGCATGAGCATTATGCCGTGACCGGACACTGGCTCAGCAAAGCGGAATCGCAGGACGAGGAAGACCTTACCTCAAACCAACTCCTGCTTGATATCCAGCGGGGTGCGGTTACAGTGCGGTTCCCTGAGTATCGCAGAGAACGTTTGGGTGGCACCGAGTTGACTTTACGCCCGGTGATCCGTGGCGGTGA
>JAAELZ010000900.1 GCA_024226105.1 Pseudomonadota bacterium
AGGTTGAATACACGTAATATTTGCTCGGGTTCCTGTTTGAAAACCTGATTGTCCGACAGCCCCAGGTAGCCGCTTTGTATATAAAAAGCCTCATCAAGCTGGATGCGTTGCGCGGTTTTTGCATCGCCCAGCGATTCATCAATAAGTTGCAGGATGAATTCGTTGAGACGGCGGATATCGTGTGCCGCACGGTAGTATTCTCGCATCAGTTGCTCAATCGCAAGCTGGCCTGGTTTGTCTTCGAAACCGTAAGATGTCGCGATATCCTGCTGATGCGTGAACAGCAGGCGGTCTTCTGCACGTCCGGCGAGGATATGCAGCGCATTTCTAAGTGACCAGAGCGTATTACGGCTTTTTTTAAACAGGACGAGTTCGTCTTCGGTGAGCAGGCCCAGCGATTTCAGGCTGTCGGGGTCTGAGGTGCCGTAGATCTTGTTCGCAATCCAGCTGATAGTCTGGATATCGCGCAAGCCACCCGGGCTTTTTTTAATATTGGGCTCGAGTTTATAGGTGGTATCGTCGAAGCGTTCGTGGCGCGCTACCTGTTCCTCGAATTTGGCGGTATAGAAACTCTCGTTTGTCCACGTTGTATGCTCCCTGATTTGCTGATTGAAAGACTGGTACCTTGATTCGTCGCCTGCCAGAAACCTTGACTCGAGCAGGTTGGTCATAATGGTGATGTCCTGATTCGCCTGCGTCAGACACTCCTCCACGGTACGTACACTTTGCCCCACCTCCAGACCAATATCCCA
>JAAELZ010000901.1 GCA_024226105.1 Pseudomonadota bacterium
CAGCAAGGCAAAGGATATGCCCGCCAGGTGATGTCCAAACTTGAGTCGAGACTATTTGAGAAGGGTTGTCCTAAAATAAACCTGCAGATACGCGATACCAATGTCAACGTTATCCGGTTTTACGAATCGCTGGGTTACAAGGCCGACGCCTGCGTGAGCCTTGGCAAGCGCCTGATTCCGGATTAGGGATATAATGGTGGATGCGCCTGCGGCTTATCACACCCTACTTCGGGGCACGGAGTAGGGTGGCCAAATTTATATTTTCGAGCGTAGCGCATCCACCAATTTTTTAACAAATTGTCAAGGACGATAACGATGAGTAACTATAAAAGGGTCTACATCCCCGGCGGTACATTTTTTTTCACGTTGGTAACACACAGGCGTAAACCTGTCTTTGCTGAAAAATCTAACATTGCAGCACTTCGCCATGCCATGCAAAAAGTTCAGGTTGCTAAAAGATTTAACATCGATGCCATCGTTGTACTTCCAGATCATTTACACAGTATATGGAGATTGCCGGAAAATGATATTGACTATTCAGGCCGTTGGCGAGAAATCAAAAAGGCAACGTCTCGAGAAATTAATAGCCGAAGTGATCAGGCAAACGAAAGGCCTGTCTGGCAAAGAAGGTTTTGGGAGCACTCAATCCAGGATGAAGAAGACTGGCGAAGACATGTGGATTACATCCATTACAACCCGGTTAAGCATGGCCTGGTTGCCCGGCCAGCTGATTGGAAATGGTCTTCATTTCAAAAGCGGGTCGAGCGGGGTTGGTATGAAGAGGATTGGGGCGGCGTAGCCCCGCCCGATATTTCTGGAATGGAATTTGAGTGAAACGGTGGATGCGCCTACAGCTTATCACACCCTACAATGTGCCCCGAAGTAGAGTAGTATAAGCGTAGCGCATCCACCAAAATCACCTGGGGCACGGCGTAGGGTGGCCAAATTAATATTTTCGGGCGCAGCGCATCCACCAAAATTCTACTCAATCGCAGATAAAACCGCTTCAATCGAATCCCTGGCGTCGCCGAATAACATGCGCGTATTGTCGCGGAAAAACAGCGGATTTTCGACCCCGGCATAACCCGTGGCCATGCTGCGTTTGGAGACGATCACGTATTTGGCGTTCCACACTTCCAGTACCGGCATGCCGGCAATCGGGCTGTCCGGTACTTCCAGTGCCGCCGGGTTAACAATATCATTCGCGCCGATCACCATGACCACATCCGTTTCGGGCAGTTCTTCGTTAATTTCATCCATTTCCAGCACGATATCGTAGGGAACCCTGGCTTCGGCAAGCAAAACGTTCATGTGTCCCGGCATGCGCCCTGCGACGGGATGAATCGCGAAGCGCACGTTGACGCCCTTGTCGCGAAGCTTGTTGGTCAGGCTGGAAACCGGGTGTTGTGCGTGCGCAACCGCCATACCATAACCCGGAACAATCACCACTGATTTGGCCTGGTTCAGCAGTTGCGCTGTCTCTTCTGGCAGTATAGCGATGGCTTCGCCCTCTGGCTCCTCATCTCCGGAACCTGAAGACGTTGCGGGTGCACCAAAGCCACCGAGAATAACGCTGATAAAACCGCGATTCATTGCGCGACACATAATATAGCTCAGGATTGCGCCGCTGGAGCCCACCAGTGCGCCGGTGACGATCAGCAAATCGTTGTTCAGCATAAAGCCGGTGGCGGCGGCTGCCCAGCCGGAATAACTGTTGAGCATTGAAATCACCACGGGCATGTCGGCACCGCCGATCGACATTACCAGGTGCGCACCAACCGCAAAAGCAATCAGGGTGGCCAGCGTCAGCGCGAACAGGCTGTGGGACTCCCCGATGAAAGACACCGCGAGCAGGGTAACGATTACCAGTCCGCCTGCATTTAGCCAGTGCCGTGCGGGCAGGGAAAGGGGGCTGGACGAGAGCTTTCCGGTCAGTTTCCCGTACGCGATGAGAGAACCGGTAAAGGTGATCGCGCCGATAATGATGCCCAGATAGACCTCGACATCGTGGATGGTTCGTGCCGAACCGCTCAGGGCGTGTGTTGGGTCTACACTTAAGCTGAGAGTGTTGGAAAAACCAATTAGTACCGCCGCCAGACCGACAAAGGAATGCAGCATTGCCACCAGTTGTGGCATGGCGGTCATTTCAACTTTACGCGCCATGTTGGCACCGATACTGGCACCGACAAGCACCATCAGCATGAGTAACCAATAAGACTGTACGCCCGGGCCAAATATGGTGGCCAATATTGCGATGCCCATGCCAAGCATGCCGTACAGGTTTCCACGGCGTGCTTTTTCCTGATCGCTCAGGCCGCCCAGACTTAAAATAAACAAAACTGCAGCAATAATGTAAGCTGCAATGACAACACCGTTAAACATAGCTAGACCTTAGTTATTTCTGGAACATTTTCAACATGCGCTGAGTGACTAAAAAGCCCCCGGCAATGTTGATGGATGCAATCAAAATGGCAAAGGCAGATAGCCAGATCGCTAGTGACGATGGCGCATCAAGCTGCAGAAGCGCGCCGATCACGATAATTCCACTGATCGCATTGGTAACGCTCATCAGCGGCGTATGCAGGGCGGGTGTGACATTCCAGACAACCTGCCAGCCAACAAAGCAGGCTAATACAAATACCGTAAAATGACTCATGAAATCCGCCGGTGCGACAGAACCGACACCCAGTAAAAGTGCCGCCACAACCGCCATGCCGCCCAGAGTCGACCAGGGGCTGGCTTTTTTGGCTTGCTCAGCGGGTTCGCTAAGTGGTTTGGCTGCGGGTTTCGGTGTAGGAACGGCTGAAACTTTGATCGGTGGCGGGGGCCAGGTGATGTTGCCTTCATTTACCACGGTAAGGCCTCGAATCATTTCGTCATCCATGTCGATGACCAGCTGACCATTTTTTTCAGGGGTGATTTCGGCGAGTAAATTGTAGACGTTGGTGCCGTATAACTGGCTGGCCTGGCCCGGCATACGCCCGGCGAGGTCGGTGTAGCCGATGATCTTTACGCCTTTGACGGTTTTTTTTCTATTTGCTGTGGTATAGGCACAGTTACCACCCTGTTCAGCGGCCATGTCGACGATCACGCTGCCGGGTTTCATGCTCTCGACCATTTCTTTTGTGATCAATTCCGGCGCCGGCCTTCCGGGGATCAGGGCGGTGGTGATAATAATATCGACGTCTTTTGCCTGTTCGGCAAACAGCGCCATTTCGGCATCAATGAATTCCTTGCTCATGGTTTTGGCGTAGCCGTCACCGCTGCCGGATTCTTCATCAAATTCCAGCATCAAAAACTCGGCGTTCATGCTTTCGACCTGTTCCTTAACTTCAGGCCGGGTATCGAATGCGCGTACGATAGCGCCCATTGAACTGGCGGCACCAATGGCTGCCAGGCCCGCTACACCCGCACCAATCACCAGCACTTTGGCCGGGTGAATTTTCCCTGCGGCAGTTATTTGCCCGCCCAGAAATCGCCCGAAATCATGGCTGGCTTCGATGACCGCCCGATAGCCGCCAATATTGGACATGGACGACAATACGTCCAGTTTCTGTGCGCGAGAAATGCGCGGCACTGAATCCATCGCCAGTACATTCGCCCCATTCACGGCAGCGATTTTAAGCATGGCTTCGTTTTGTGCCGGCCAGAAGAAACTGATCAGAGTCTGATTTTTACCTAGTTTTGGTAGTTCAGTTTTTGTCTCCGGAGCGCGAACTTTAGCGATAATATCGCTTTCATCCCAGATATTAGCGGCAGAGGCGGCGATTGTTGCCCCGGCCTGTTTGTAGTCGGCATCGCTAAACCCCGCAGATTTGCCAGCGTCTTTTTCTATGCTGACGTCGTAACCCAGCTTGATCATTCTCTCGACCACATCAGGCGTCGCCCCAACACGGGTTTCGCCTTTGTAAATCTCTTTGGGGATACCGATTCTCATGATTATTCTGACACCTTGTGGTGATTTATTAGCAAGGTGTATTCTAGACAATGTTGGCTGAGTGGTATAGCCAATTTTGAACTCGGCCCAGATGGTGGATGCAATGCTCCCGAAAATAGTAATTCTGGCCACCCTGCAATAGCACAAAAAATACAGGGTGCGATAAGCGAAGCACATCCACCTTTTTAGCTTGTTGTCATTGCGAGCGAAGCGCGGCAATCTAAACGCTAGAAGCACTTCCTGGCTTAACAAGGCAGATTAAATATTTAGATTGCCACGTCGTTTCTCTCCTCGCAATGACCTGCAATTTAATAAGGTTCCGAAAGCAGGCGCCGGGACTGAAGTCCCGAAAAATATACACTCTATACGAGTCTAAAGCCCTATTTC
>JAAELZ010000902.1 GCA_024226105.1 Pseudomonadota bacterium
GGAAGGCCTGTTTCCTGGATTTATGGCGCAATACCTGCTGCGCAACCAGCGCGCCCGGCCAACCACCTATCAGTGATAGAAAATGCAGGGTGCTTTCCTGGGTTCGCCAGGCACCTTTCCTGGCGGCAGATTTATCGATCGCATAGGCAACAAAGGTGAGCAGGCTGGCGACTAAATATAGCGCCAGGATCAGCGGTGACATTTTGCCAACCAGCACAGTTACCGCGACAATCGCAATAAATAAAGCTGCCACTAACAATGAAAACGAACCTTTCTTGCGCCTGGTTTTATCTGCAGGCTCACCTCCGGGCAACGATACTTTGATGGCGCATGGCCTGCCCTGGTTGTCAGTAGAAAGAAGATACGTCACTTCCTGATTAAGCTCCGGACGTCTGCGGCGATTACTGAATCCCTTTATATGTACGAAGATCCGTTTCCCACCAGATTCGGGCGAAATGAATCCAAACCCTTTTTCATCATTCCAGGATGTCAGTTTCCCTGTTAAACGCATTGTTTGTTAATCGAGGTCGAGGAGTATGATGCTCAGTTGTTAGTAGGACAGCAGTGTATCTAGCCCTTTTGGTTTATATCGCATATTCCACTGCCTTTTCGGCATGAATGGCGGTGGTATCGAGCAATGTTACCCTGGTATCTCCCTGGCTTACCAACATGCCTATTTCGGTACAGCCAAGAATCACTGCCTCTGCCCCCTGATCTGCAAGTGACTCGATGATGCGTAGATATTCGGCTTTTGAATCGGCCTGTATTTTTCCTAAACAAAGTTCCTGATATATCGTTTTGTGGACAATTTGCCTGTCGTCTTCATTCGGAACCAGAACATTGAGCCCATAGTTTTCACTTAAGCGACCCTTGTAGAAATCCTGTTCCATCGTAAAAGCGGTACCCAGCAAACCGACTGTTTCAATACCTTCATGCACAAGCACTTCTGCCGTTGCGTCTGCGATATGAAGCAGGGGTATGTTGATTGATTTTTCAATTTCAGGAGCAACCTTATGCATCGTGTTTGTACAGATAAGCAAAAAATCCGCGCCCGCTGATTCTATGCTTTGAGCCGCCTCTGCGAGGATTGCCGCTGTCCCTTTCCAGTCACCCGCATGTTGCCGTTGTTCTATGGGTTCAAAATCAACACTGTACATAACGATCTTTGCAGAATGCAAACCACCGAGTGCATTTTTAACACCTTCATTGATCGTACGATAATACCCAACCGTACTTTCCCAACTCATACCGCCCAAAAGACCGATTGTTTTCATTTTGACCTCCCTATATGGAAAAGTGGGGTCAGATGAAACTTATTTAAAAAGTTTCATCTGACCCCACTTTTCATTCTCCTCAGTATTTATACCCTAGCCGCACTTACTCTCCCCGCAGTTCAAGCAGGTCAAACATCCGTCCATCATGATCATGGCCTTGGTTGAGCATTTGCTGCACAGGGTTGCACCAGGGGGGAATGAAGCTTCGCTATCGTCTGAAGCCGGCTGCTGCTGGGCTTCGTATTCACGGCGCTTTTCTTCAACCAGTTTTTGCTGGTGCTCGTCCATGCCGTCATCCTTGATCAGGCCAATTAACTTCATGTGGGTTTCGAGTGCATCGCCGATTTCTGCGACCAACGAAGGCATGAATTTACCTCCGCGTTTGAAGTATCCCCCCTTGGGGTCAAAAACACTGCGCAGTTCTTTAGACAGGAAGGTCACGTCCCCCCCCTTTCTGAATACCGCCGAGATGATCAATGTCAGGGCTGATATCCACTGGTAATGATCCATGTTTTTGGAGTTGATGAATACTTCAAACGGGCGGCGTTTTTCGTAGGGAGTGCCCGGGTTCAATATGATGTCGTTAATGGTGATGTAAAAGGCGTGCTCCGAGACCGGGGTTTTGATTTTATAGGTGCTGCCCACCAGCATCTCTGGGCGTTCAACCTTTTCATGCATACGTAC
>JAAELZ010000903.1 GCA_024226105.1 Pseudomonadota bacterium
ACGATTGATTTTTGTTGCGGAGCCAACTGAATAACCGAGGCGGGTATCAGGCCTTTTTCCGCCGGGCTGATCACCTTAAGTTGATTCCAGCGCAGGCGAACCTCATCGCGCAATCCATCCAGTTGATGCAAGGTTGCAGGTTTTTGATAGTTATTACGCATCGCAAGCGGGTCGATAACGCCGGCACGCGCGGCGAGCAAATCTGCCATCAATAA
The DNA here is from genome assembly GCA_024226105.1 of Pseudomonadota bacterium. Taxonomy (GTDB): domain Bacteria; phylum Pseudomonadota; class Gammaproteobacteria; order Arenicellales; family Poriferihabitantaceae; genus JAAELZ01. Next base: position 216 of record JAAELZ010000903.1, read on the forward strand.
ATGTGCGGTTTGGCTATTCGGGTAGTCATCAATCAAGGAGGATATCTTTGACTGGCTTATATTGTCAGGCTCGAACTGAAGCGCATTGAGGCTATCGATTAAGCGTGGCTCATAGCTTTCGGCGTAGAGCGAAAGCGGTGCAAGCAGCAGGAGCATGGCAAGATGCTTTAAAACACGGGTATAGTTGTGAAGGCTGAATAAACCAATGCAAATCAACTGGTGGTTTAGTCGCAAACAAGCAGGGTTCGCAGCCAGCCTTCCTGATATAAATAGGGTGCTCATCGCCTATTTGGTCGATTCCCGTGCGATTTTCCAGTGTCCACCCTGGCGTACAAAAATTATCTCCTTGTTGACGACGTCCTGATAGCTGTTTGACTCATAGCGCTGTTTAAAACTGGCCTGATAGCGTTTGTCATCCTTTTTTATGTGTATATCTGATAGTGAGACCTTGATATATTTTTTGTTCTTAAAATTCCAGCGCCGACCTGCTGCCCATTCTTTGCGCGTTTTGCCCGCGGTAGAATAACTATTTACGTAGGCATTAACGTATCGTTTTACATCACGGTTGGACCAGGCATTAGCCCAGGAAAGTAAGCTTTTCTTGACTTCATGTGCCGGATCTATTTTGGGCGCTGGCTCAGGTTTTGGTTTGGGTTTTGGTTCCGCCACCGGCCTGGGTTTGGCTACAGCCACCGTTTTTGGTTTATCCGTTGTTTTCGCGGGTGCGGAAGCGACGACTATTTTCTTCGGCGGTTCGGGTGCTTTTTCTACTATTTTTACCGGTTCAGGCGCTTTTTTAACCGCTTTGGGTGGTTCAGGTATTTTTTCTACTATTTTTGCCGGTTCAGGTGCTTTTTTAACCGCTTTGGGTGGTTCAGGTGTTTTTTCTACTATTTTTGCCGGTTCAGGTACTTTTTTAACCGCTTTGGGTGGTTCATTTATTATTGGAGAAGCCTTCGCCACCACGGTTTTGCTTGCTACGGTAGTATTGATTGCGGCCTGAATAGACTGTGGCACCACCTGTATTTCTTCGCTCAGAATTTGATCTGTTCCGGTGCCAAGGTCAATCGAAGCAATTTGTGTGGTATTACCTTCAGGCGCTAGTTTGAGCGCCTGACGATAGTGTTTTTTCGACATATCCATGTAAATAGCACGCAAATTAGTATGAATCGTCGTGTATACGGGGTCGGTTCGGATTGCCTGCTCGAGTGTTTCACTGGCGAGGACCAGTTTTCCCTGTTGGGCATACAACGCGGCGAGATTGTTGTAGGCCTGCAGGTGGTTGGTGTCGATTGAAATAAGTCTCCTATAAGTTTCGATCGCCTGATCGATTTGCTGGGTTTCTGACTGAATTTGTGCCTTCAAAAACAAAGCAGCGATGTTTTCAGGGTTGGTTTGCAGCAGGGTGTTCGCTTCTTTCAGGGCTGGTTTTGTTTTTCCGGCATGAAACTGAGTGCGTGCCTCCTGAATTGTTGCAGCCTGCGATACAAAAATAGCGCCACCAAGCACCAGCAGCAGGCTTAGCCTAAACCTTGACGTGCACGGAATACAAATCTTTTTTGCTGGTGTGAAAAAATGAGAACGCATAAACAAATTCAGAAATACTCAGGGGCTATTTTATAACGCATATTTCAACGACTAAAGGTATGTGGACTATTTTATACGGTCAAAGGTAACAAATGGTTATTGTATATCTCGGGTAATGACCCACGCCGGGAAGGGTTGCGGCGGCACGATCTGTATCCACGGACTACGCTTTGAAACGATGGCCACTCGTTGCCCGTTATTAAGCTGTCCCAATGGTGGCGAGGTTTGGTTATTCGTGCTTGCCGAAGGTCTGATGTTGACCCTGTTGCCCTTTATCTTTCCTTTGCCATCCCCGAGGTCCTGCAGAAAAGTTTCATATACCCAAACCGGATAGCTTCGTGGAACCATTATTTGCGTCCATTCATTGCGGGTACTAATTGCCCGTACTGACGTGCCGGCTTTTAAGGTTAAAACTTGCGCGGAGTTTAGATCGGGGGCGGCCCGTAGTACTGTCATTTTGTTGCTTAAGTGGATGCGCGAATCTGTTTGGCTAACGGGTGCAGTTTTTGCAATCTCCGCTTGATTAGTAGTGTCCGGGGCGACGGGGTTTGGGGAAGTTTCAGTGGTAACGATTGCTTTTGTTGATTGCGCAGCAGGTTTTGCTTTGCTCTGTATGGCGAGAAATAAGGCCTGGGCTTGAGAGTGCCCGTTGTTTGAGGCCTGTTGCGCCCAGTAAAGGGCTTTAGGCGTGCTTTGAGGGCGCCCCTCGCCGATATAGTAGGCCAGCCCAAGGTTGTATTGCGCACCTGCGTCATCGCGTTGCGCTGCGACTTCCCACCAGTTCAGGGCTTTTTCAGGTTGACGAGCAACGCCACGCCCCTCCCAGTAAGCCACACCAAGGTTAAACATCGAAGCAACGTGTTGTTTTTTTGCCGCTTCCACCAGATAGCGAAATGCCGTTGAATCTTCGGGGCGCTGCGCTTCTTTTTTAAGGTGCATGATGGCCAGCGCATATTGTGCATTCGGGTCGCCCTGAATGGCCAGGTCAATCCAGAGCTTTTCTGCCTCAGCAAAATCACCACTTTGGTAGGTATTCGCGGCTATGTCGTATTGTGCGGAGGTTTTTTGGGCAAAAACGATGGTTGAGAAACCCAGTGCGATAAGTACAACAAAATAGCTTAGTTTGCGCATAGTAGGTTTTGCCATTAAATTTCGCCGGGGCCTTGCAGCCCATAATGTGTAAGGGCGAACAAGTATTCCTGGAGAGCTGAAAGAATATTTTCGTTGATTGTACGGTTTATGCCCAATAAGGCAACTGTGTGATGTGCTGAATTTACGAATTACTGATTAATCAGATCCGATAATGAGATTATTTTTTCGCTGACCATGCTGGTTTCTACAAGTTGTGGAAATTCAATATGCAAAAGATCATTCAATATGTTGGCCGCTTCAAGCATAAACGGGTCAGGTTCGATGGGCGCATCACTGCGATAGGCATTTTCATCCCGGTGCTTTTCTTGCTGGTCTCGCATTTCTTTGTAAGATGGATAAATCTCCTCTCCATCCGCCAGGCGTATCTGATTTTCGGCGTCGAGCAGGCGCTGACTAAAAGATTCTCTTTTTTGCTCGCGCATGCTTCTGTCCAGTGATACGGATTTTTCAATACGTGCTTCGGCAAGTAGTTGGTATTTATCCAGTTCTGCGGTAAACGCTGCGTCCCGTTCGATACGTTTTCCATGGTTTATTTTCAGGTGCTCAAGCGTTGTGCTTTGTATGGGTGGTGTGCTTGTTACGTAATCAGATTCGGCAATATGACGCCATGGCAGGGCGTTATCAAACGCACGTTCACCAAAAGGTTCTTGCGATGATTCACCAAAGGGCCAGCGTATATCCGGTACCACGCCGCGGTGTTGGGTACTGTCGCCATTAATGCGGAAAAACTGGGCGATGGTGATTTTTATTTGCCCCAGATCATCTTTAAACTGATTTTTGGCGTAGGCGCCTAAGGGCAAGACATTTTGCACCGTGCCCTTACCAAAAGTTGGCTCACCAATAATCAGGCCACGCTTATAATCCTGAATCGCACCCGCAAAAATTTCCGATGCAGAAGCGCTTTGACGATCGACCATAACCGCCAGGGGCCCCTCGTACAGGGCGCCACGACGCCGGTCACTATGGGTTCGCACGCGGCCATCGCTATTCTTGACCTGCACCACCGGACCTTCATCGATAAACAAGCCGGTCAGGGTGACGACTTCTTCCAGTGAACCGCCGCCATTACCGCGCAGATCGATAATAATCCCCTCAACCCGTTGTTGTTTGAGTTCTTCGATCAGCCGTGTGACATCTCTTGTTGTGCTACGGTAAGTAGCATCGCCGTTAGAACGTCCTTCAAAATCGATATAAAACGAGGGTAATACGATAACTCCCAGAGTAGAGTTGCCTGCATCTGTCTCAACATCCAGCGTGCGGCTTTTTGCTGCCTGGCTATCGAGTTTGATTTTGTCCCTGACCATTGAAACTTCCCTGGGGCTGGCATTGCTACCCAGCGCGCCCGGCAAAACGGACAGGCGAACGTTGGATCCTTTGGGACCACGAATCAGGTCAACGACATCGGACAATCGCCATCCGAAAATATCAACAAATTCGCCTTCAACACCTTGTGCAACGGCAAGTATTTTATCTTCAGCATGAATTTGTCCAGACTGATCAGCTGGCCCGCCGGGAACAATGCTAACAATTTCTGTCTGATCATCTTCTGAGCGCAAAACGGCACCAATACCCTGTAAAGACAGGCGCATGCT
>JAAELZ010000904.1 GCA_024226105.1 Pseudomonadota bacterium
AGTGCCGGCGCCAGGGCCCGTATCATTTTCTGCGCCCTTTGTAGTTTTTGTCGTTTAGATTCTCCCTTGCCTACCGGTCCTTCTACGAACAGATTCGCCAGGCCGTGCACGGAAGACCAGGCCAGCATTTCCTGCGTGCTAAAGCCATGAGGATCGTCGTCTTTTAGGGTATTCGCAAATCCGCCCTTTAAGTGACTACTGAGCTGGTTTGTGGCGGCAATATACTGCTCGTCACCGGTATAAATCGACTCCTCGCGCCACATAGCCCGGAAAAAGGCAGGTTTATCGAGCGCAAATTTGATATAGGCAAGTCCAACCGCCAGAAATGCATTTGTTCCGTTATCGTTTGCCTGGTGTTTAGCTACATTCATTGCATCGGATAGTTGATATAGCGCCCGGGTGGCAAATGCCGTTAGCAATGCGCGTTTGTCGGTATAGTGTCTAAATGCCGAAGACGGGGAGACGCCCACCAACTTAGCACATGCTCGCAGGGTAACCGCCTCCAGTCCAAACTTGGTAGCCAGTTCATCCACCGCATCCAGTAGCGATTCGGCAAGGTTCCCGTGGTGATAGGGTTTTTTACTTTTTCTGGTCATTAGCGGATATCAATGAATGTGAACACTGTAAACTTTTTTGTTGTTTGAGCTTGAAATTTGTTTTCAAAGCACCTATATTATGTGAACAGTGTTAACATTTGTCAATAACAGAAATGTTAATCACTATAAAGTAATCCAGTTTTCAAATAAGTGAGGGTAAAAGTATGGTTTCAACAAATGACTCAACGGCAGACAACGATTGTGTGTTTAGCCGTCGTTCACATCATCGATCAGGTGGAGGCGGCTGTTCCCGGGGTAATTGGTCAGTGATGAATATTGCCACAATGGTGCTGGGGTTTATGCTTTTCTGGCCGCTGGGACTGGTAATTCTGTTCTGGATTATTTCCGGTCGAGATGTAAGAGATATTCCTGATGCGATAAAACAAAAGTGGTCAGACATGTTTGGCAGTTCTCAGCGCCGCGCCAGCTTTCATGGGTACTCAAATAGTGAGAATGCGGTATTCGATGAGTTTCAGCAAACACAGTTTGATCGCATTAGTGAAATTAAGGAAGAGATCAAAAACCGAGCGCGCAGCTTCGGTGATTTTCGGGCAAATGCGCGGCGACGCGCGCAAGAAAAAGAATTTCAGGATTTTATGTCAAGTAATCCAGATCAACATGATGATTGAGTATTTCAGTATCCGCGTTTGATATAGTATGGGTGATATCACCGGCAAATAGACACATGCCGGGTACGGGTGATTGCTCAAGACAAAGAGCAGCGCATCAGCAGCGCATCTTCTTTCACCTGATTCCCGGCCCGGTAGTATTTTTGCCGGATATCAACCACTTCAAAGTCCGTTTTCTCGTAAAGAGCCTTCGCGATTAGATTAGAGGCGCGTACTTCCAGAAATATATTTATCATTCCTGACTGCGCAAGTTCAGCTTTAAGTTTTTGAATAATTTTTGTCCCGAAGCCTCGCAACTGATAGGGTTTAAAAACCACAATATTGAGTAACTCTGCCTCATCCAGCACCGACTGCACCACGCAATAACCTATGGTTTTACCTTTATGTTTGATCAGGCGGCAGTCAGCTGATGCGTCAACGCTATCGTTCAGATTTCGTGCCGTCCAGGGGTAAGGCGTGGCTGAGGCCTCCCGCAGGATCAATGCTTCAATTTCATTGCGCCTGACAGGCGAAAATTGAATCAAAGAGGAATCTGTCGATGCGCCAACAGCAAATCCGCCCAGACTTTAGCCTTATCTGCGGGTTGGCGTAATAAGTAAGCTGGATGATAAGTCACAATCAAAGGGATTTGGTTTGGCCCGTATTGATAGACCTGCCCGCGAAGCCTGCCCAGTGGCTGGTCACTTCTCAGCAGGGCTTGCGCACTGATTCTCCCCAGGGCGACGATTACCTTAGGTTGAAGCAATTGAATCTGTTTGAGTAAAAATGGCTCACAAGCCTGTAACTCATCAGGTAGAGGGTCACGATTGCCCGGAGGTCTGCATTTCAACGTATTAGCGATATAGACCTGCTCGCGCGATTTATCCAGCGCTTTGATCATCTGCGTAAACAGGCCACCTGCACGACCGACAAAAGGCTGACCCTGCCTGTCTTCCTGTTGCCCCGGAGCTTCGCCGACAAATAACCAGTCCGCCTGATCAGGGCCTTCCCCAAAGACGGTCTGAGTGCGTGCTTTAGCCAGGGCACAGGCTACACATTCCGCCACCTCAGCACGCAAGCTCTCGAGGCTGAGCAATTTTGGCTCAGCAGTTTGCGATGGGGCTACCGGCGTTACCCCGGGGGCGGGCTGAGCTATCGCTTTGACGTCACCCCCGGCCTTTGCCGGAGGTTCGTTCACCGATGCTTTATCCAACACGGGTTGCGCCTGCGATAGCGGCACATCCTGTGCCGGGTTTTCACCCGCCTGCGCATCCTGCAGCACCCACTGCGTAATGCCCATTTGCTTGAGGATAGTGTTGCGGTCCAGTTCTACCATTAGCCAGTTCGATTAATCACATCAGCCTTTTATATCGCTTCACTGTACTGTGGATGCGCTTTTTCCTCAGTGCTAAACAGTTTGTTCAAAGCATTAATATAGGCCCTGGCTGACGCTTTGACGATATCCAGATCTGTACCGTGACCGTTGACCACCCGGCCCTCTTTTTCCAGCCTTACGCCTACTTCTCCCTGTGCATCGGTACCCGTGGTAATTGAATTAACTGAATACAGCATCAGGCGGCCATCGAAACCAACCATGTTTTTAATCGCCTGAAATACAGCATCTACCACCCCGTTGCCACGGGATTCCAGTCGCTTGGTTTGTCCGTCCATCTGAATTTCAACCGTAGCGACGGACAGATCATCCGGCAATACCTGTGCGGCGACGCTGATCAGTTTAAATTTTTCAGATCTGCCTACTGTCGCAGCAGACGAGACTATTGACAACAAATCATCATCGTAGATATCGTGCTTTTTATCCGCCATGATTTTAAACTGCATAAAAGCATCATTCAGCTGATCCTCACTTGCAAATTCCACACCCAGTGATTTCAAATGATCTGCAAAGGCGTTGCGCCCGGAGTGCTTTCCCAGCACCATACGATTAGCCGACCAGCCCACATCCTCGGCACGCATGATTTCATAAGTCTCACGATTTTTCAGAACACCGTCCTGATGAATACCCGCTTCATGCGCAAAGGCATTAATGCCGACAATAGCCTTGTTGGGTTGCACAGGGAACCCCGTTACACTGGAAATCAGGCGACTCGCGGGAACCAGCTGCGTAGTATCAATACGCGTATCACAATCAAATACATCAGGACGGGTCTTGACCGCCATCACCACCTCTTCCAGGGAGGCATTGCCGGCACGCTCGCCCAGGCCATTGATCGTGCACTCAACCTGGCGCGCACCTGCCATCACCGCGGAAAGCGAATTGGAGACGGCCAGGCCCAGATCGTTGTGACAATGCACCGAAAATACCGCTTTATCGGAATTCGGAACGCGTTCGATCAGTTCACCGATCAACTTGCCAAATATCTCCGGCATGGCGTACCCAACCGTGTCCGGAATATTGACCGTGGTCGCGCCCGCATCAATAACGGCTTCGAGTATCCGGCACAAAAAATCCGGTTCTGAACGCCCGGCATCTTCGGGCGAAAATTCAACATTTTCTGTATAACTTCGCGCCTGTTTAACCGCCGCAACCGCACGCTCAACCACCTCGTCAGGCGACAAGCGCAGTTTCTCCTTCATGTGTATCGGAGAGGTGGCGATAAAAGTATGAATGCGTGACTGCTCTGCCGGTTCCAGGGCCTCACCCGCACGCTCAATATCACCCGGATGGGCACGCGCCAGGCCGCACACGACGCTGTTTTTAATGCGCTTTGCAATCGCATTTACCGCTTCAAAATCACCCGGGCTGGCAGCAGGAAAGCCCGCCTCTATAATATCCACGCGCATCTTCTCCAGCAGTTGCGCGATTTGCATTTTTTCTTCCAGGGTCATGGATGCGCCGGGGCTTTGCTCTCCGTCGCGCAAGGTTGTGTCAAATATTTTTAACTGGCTGCTCATGGTATTTTTCGCTCTTAAGTTCTTTCGTGCAAAGACGTCATAATGTCTTTAGCTTATAGTGGTTTGCCTGTATCTCTTCGATACATACATAAAACTCGGGTACTTCAGGGGTGTAATTAGTGCGCCAGGGGGCGCAGTAGACCAGCGAGTAGAGAGAGCAGAAGCGTAGCCGTCGACGACAGCAGGGGCGCTGTTACGTTGAATTTAGATTTTTGGCTGATTAACTTCATGTCGTGCTAGTGTATCGGGTGTTTTAAAACCACGCAATCATTTTATGCAACTTAAGAATAAGCTGCTTGCTCAGCTGTCATCCTCACGAACGCGGCGTGTACCCACCCGGAGTGCCCGAAACATCCCTCAATTGCTGTCTATTTAGCATAAACAATGCCATCGCCTCAT
>JAAELZ010000905.1 GCA_024226105.1 Pseudomonadota bacterium
CTCTCCCGGCATCACCGGTACACTCAGGCTGTGCATCGCCACCGCACCGGCCTGATGTTTGCGTATCACAGCCTGCATCACCGGGTCTGATAATCCGCTAACATCATTGACCCAGTCTGCTCCATTATTCAGCGCCCTTTCGGCTACCTCTGAATTTCGGGTATCAACACTCACCAGGGGCATCAATCTATGCTTTAAGCGAAGGCGTCCAATTATCTCGAAGACCGGATCCAGTCTGGACCATTCATCTTGCCCGGAAAGTGTATCCGCCCCGGGGCGCGTGGACTCCCCCCCCACATCAATAATCTGCACCCCTGCTTTTATCCATGTTTCCAGCCGGGTTTCCAGCGCAGCTAACTCAGGATATCCCCCCTCACCTGAAAATGAATCGGGCGTTTGATTCACTATACCCATCCACAGGGGAATTGGTCGAATCTGCTCGCTGATTTGCAGGGGGGTTAAATTGATACCCGGCAATATCAGATCCGGTGCGATATGCAACAACGGCGTGATCACAAAACTACGTTTATGCATTTCAGTATGTGGAATGCTCAGATCAGGTGTACTAATCCGCTCATCATTCCAGAGAAGTATATCGATATCAATATTACGCGGGGACCAGCGTGAAGCTCCTGGATCTCGACCAAGCGCGCACTCAGTATTTTTCGCCAGCTTCAAGGTATCATCAGGCGAAAGTTGTGTATCACCCGCAAGCACCAGATTTAGATAGGGCCGGTTCCATTCGGGAAGCGCATCTTCTTTGAGTAATGCGGGAGATTCGACGATGGGTGAAACCTGATGTATTTGAAAGCCACCCTGCGCCAGTCGCACCAGGGCTTCAGCCAGGAACTCACGTCGGTCTCCCTGGTTTGAGCCCAGTCCAAGGTAAATCATTGCAGCGGTAATTTTCCTTTTTGCAGATGTTCAATCAGGGACTGCATGAACTCAAGACAGGCTTCAATTTCGGAAATCTCAACAAATTCATCAGGGCGATGTGCCTGGTTGATCGAACCGGGACCGCAGACAATGGTTGGGATACCAATATCTGAAAACAACCCGGCTTCCGTTCCATAACTCACCGCACCCAGAAGGGAATCACTATTCAGTACTTTTTTCATCCAGTCATTGAGCGGTACTGCGTTGGGTGTGTCCAGCCCGGGAAACTGTGCCAGAACCTGCCACTGAATATCGCTGTTTGAGGAAACCGCCTGCATATCGGGCAATAAGGTCTCTTTCGCAAAATCTTCAATTTTGTTTGCTATTTGACGAGAGTCCTGCCCCGGTATATTGCGAATTTCAAATTCGAATTCGCACAACTCAGGAATAATATTTACCGCCGTCCCTCCGCTTATTTTACCCACGTGCAAAGTACTGTGAGGGGGGGTAAATCGTTCATCAAACGGTCCTTTGCGTTTGATCTCTTCCGCCACCGATTGTATTTTTCCGACCAGCCTTGCAGCTGCAACAATTGCGTTAACCCCTTTATCCGGTAAGCTGGAATGGCCGGCACAACCCTGTACGGTACACACGGTATCGAGCATACCTTTGTGAGCACTGACGATTCGCATATTAGTAGGTTCCCCAACAATACATGCCAGAGGTTTTATTGGTCGTTTGTCGAGCTCCTCAATCAGATCCCGCACCCCCAGGCATCCTATTTCTTCGTCATAGGAAAAAGCAAAATGGATTGGAACGGGCAAATCGGCATGCTTGAAGGTTTCAGCCATCGACAGGCATACCGCGATGAAACCTTTCATGTCACAGGTTCCCCGACCATAGACCTTTGCATCCGCCTCGCGAAGCTTAAAAGGATCGCTTGACCAATCCTGCCCGTCGACCGGCACTACATCTGTATGCCCTGAAAGCACCAGGCCCGGCACAGAACCATCACCAATGGTTGCAAACAGACTGGCCTTGCTGTTATTTGAATTGAAACTGAGTTCGTAGGGGATATCCAGCGCATCGAATTGCAACTGGATGGCTTCAATCAAGGCCAGGTTGGACAAATGGCTGGTGGTATCAAAACCAATCAGGTCACGAAGTATCTTGAGGGTACGTTGAATCATCCGCTAATTTTAGCACCCAAACAAGTGAACGTGATTCACCCAGGCACACTAATTTATCTTTTTCTCATCGCCAACAATATCCCGACCAGTCTTATCCTAAATCAGCCTGCCGCTGCCCGGATATTTGCTGAGTGTTCATGGACCAAATCCACCAGTGCTTTCACGTTCTCTGGATCGATGCCCGGATGAATACCGTGTCCCAGGTTAAAGATATGCCCGGGATGGGCTCCGAAATCATCAAGCACTTTCTTTGCTTCACGACACACAGTTTCAGGGCTTGCGTATAAAACCGTCGGATCAAGATTACCCTGCAAGGCCACGCGATCACCTATTAGTTCACGTGCATAACGGATGGGCACCCCCCAGTCGAGGCCCACGCCATCACAGCCTGTCGCTGCGATTTTATCCAGCCAAAGCCCACCACCTTTGCTGAACAGGGTGACCGGGATATCTTTGGTCAGCTCATCAGCCTTAAGTTCATTTACGATTTTCCACATATACGCCAAAGAAAACTCCATGTATTGCGGTGTGGATAACGCTCCTGCCCAGGTATCGAATACCATCAATGCCTGCGCTCCAGCTTCAACCTGCGCTTTCAGATAGGTGATGACGGCATTGGCGGTTCTATCCAGCAAAACATGCGACATTTCCGGTTCACAGTGCAGCAGCCCCTTTGCGTATTTAAAATCCTTACTGCTACCCCCTTCAACCATATAGGTCATCAAGGTCCACGGACTGCCGGTAAATCCAATCAGCGGTACCTTGCCATCGAGTTCCGAACGGATCAGGCGAACCGCATCAAACACGTACCCCAGCTCCTCGTGCACATCGATAACAGGCAAGGCCCTAATTTCATCAACGGTTCGAATCGGATTTGCAAACCTGGGGCCGACCCCCTCGTTCAAACTTAGCCCCAGGCCCATCGCATCGGGTATGGTTAAAATATCTGAGAACAAAATGGCGGCGTCCAGATCAAAACGTTCCAGCGGTTGCAGGGTAACCTCGCATGCCAGTTCCGGCGTTTTACACAGTGTCAGAAAATCTCCCGCCACTTTACGCGTAGCCCGGTACTCTGGTAGATAGCGCCCGGCCTGCCGCATAATCCAGATGGGCGTACAGTCGGTCTCTTCACGCCGCAAGGCACGCAGGAAACGATCATTCTTAAGCTTGCTTGTCATATTTTTCTCAGGAGACATATCAGTATGTAGTCAAATTTCATTAAAACGATTCAGCTTGCACTTGAAATGCTTCAGTTACAGGCGTGAACCGGGTCGTTTTATCTTGGAAGGTCGCTCCGACCGACTAAATATGCGTCAACGGCATGCGCCGCCTGACGGCCTTCGCGTATCGCCCATACCACCAGTGATTGTCCGCGCCGGGCATCGCCAGTCGCAAACACACCTTCAACGGATGTATGGTAGGCCAGTTCACCCTCAGTGTCAGCCTGAACATTTCCTCGATCATCAAAATCCACATCCATCGAGTCAAGCATCCCCCGCTGTACCGGATGAATAAACCCCATGGCGAGAGTGACAAGATCAGCCTTGATCTCGAATTCAGAACCCTGCACTTCGCTCATGCGCATCCTGCCTTTATCATCGCCTGACCATTCTACCTTAGCGCATATTGCCGCTTTGACCCGACCCTTTCCGTCATCTATGAATCGCTTGGTAACCACACTCCACAGGCGCTCACAGCCTTCTTCCTGCGAACTCGAAGTACGCATTTTATTAGGCCAGTCAGGCCATACCAGACCTTTATCTTCCTGTTCAGGAGGTTGCGGCATAATCTCAATTTGTGTCACTTTTCCCGCACCGTGGCGATTGGATGTGCCGATACAATCAGAACCCGTATCACCCCCCCCAATGACCAGCACATGTTTGTTCTGGGCGCTGATTTCCGGGCTGCCGCTTGTGACATCGCCCTGCACCCAGGCACTATTTTTGCGCAAAAACTCCATGGCAAAATAGACACCCTTCAGTTCACGGCCTTCGACCGGAAGATCACGTGGTTTTTCAGAACCGGTGGCGACTACCAGCGCATCAAATTTTTCCCATAATTTACCAACCGATAAATCGACGCCAATGTGGGTGTTGGTATGAAAGTGCACGCCCTCACGACGCATCTGCGCCATACGACGATCAATAACACACTTGTCCAGTTTAAAATCTGGAATACCGTAACGCAACAATCCACCAATACGTGCCTGCTTTTCGTAAACGTCCACCTGATGTCCGGCTCGTGCAAGCTGTTGCGCACATGCCAGGCCGGAGGGGCCCGAACCGATCACCGCAACGCGTTTCCCGGTTTTATGCCGGGCAATTTGCGGGGTAATCCAGTTGTTCTCCCAGCCTTTTTCAACAATTGCCTGCTCGATGGTTTTGATCGTGACGGGTTCTCCATCAATATTCAGCGTACACGATTCCTGGCAGGGAGCCGGGCACACACGCCCCGTGAACTCGGGGAAGTTATTGGTCGAATGCAGTTGATGTAAAGCCGCCTTCCAGTCTTGTAAATAAACAAGATCATTCCAGTCAGGAATATTGTTATTCACCGGGCATCCCTGATGGCAATAGGGCACACCGCAATCCATGCAACGGGAACCCTGTTCACTTAATTGCTCATCACTCAGATCGATGACAAATTCTTTGAAATGGCCAAGCCGCTCCTTGATAGGCGCATAGTTGCGCTCCTGACGATCTACCTCCAGAAAACCCGTTGGTTTACCCATTGGCCACCTCCTTTACTTCAGTTTCGGCCGTGGAGCGAGCCGCATACTGTGCCACCAGGGCACGTTTATAATCAACCGGCATTACCTTAACAAACTTCTCCCTGCTGGCCTCCCAGTTTTCAAGAAGTTGTCTTGCGACATCACTATTGGTATAGCGTTTATGATTTTCGATCATCTGCTTGAGGCGAGTTTCATCGTATTGCGTTAGATCCGACTGTACGCTCGAAGCATCCACATCGCCATCCGCTTTAATCGCTTCAAGCTCCACCATTTCCATATTACAGCGCTCGGCAAAAGTACCGGCCTCATCCAGAACGTATGCCATGCCGCCGGACATCCCCGCAGCAAAGTTACGGCCGGTCTCACCAAGGCACACCATGATGCCACCGGTCATGTATTCACAGCCGTGATCACCCACGCCTTCGACCACCGCACTTGCACCCGAATTTCGCACACAGAAACGCTCGCCTGCGACACCACGAAAATAAGATTCGCCGCTAATCGCACCATACATAACGGTATTGCCGACAATGATGTTCTCTTCTGCCTTTTCCAGCACAGAATCGGCGTGGGGATAAATTATCAAACGCCCACCCGATAAACCTTTACCCACATAGTCATTACCATCACCGGCTAACTCAATGGTGATACCTTTCGCCAGCCAGGCACCCAGAGATTGTCCTGCACAGCCCTCTAACTTGATATGAATCGTATCATCGGGCAGGCCCGTATGACCATAGCGACGCGCAACCTCGCCCGACAACATAGTGCCGATGGTTCGGTTATAGTTGTATATGGTAGTCTTTATCTGTACAGCCTGACCCTGCTCCAGCGCGGGTTTGGCCTGCTTTATCAATTCATTGTCGAGCGCCTTTTCCAGGCCATGCTCCTGCGCCATACTGTGATAAATCCCCACACCTTCCGCGGCTTCGGGTTTTGCCAATACGCGGGCAAAATCCAGGCCTTTTGCCTTCCAGTGGTTCACGGCTTTACGGGCGTCCAGGCTCTGGCTCTGGCCGACCATTTCATCCATACTGCGGTACCCCAGGCGTGACATCAGCTGACGCACTTCTTCGGCGACAAAGAAAAAATAGTTGATAACATGCTCAGGTTTGCCGGTAAAGCGTTTACGCAGTTCCGGGTTTTGTGTCGCTACGCCCACGGGGCAGGTATTCAAGTGACATTTACGCATCATAATGCAGCCTTCTGCAATCAGCGGTGCGGTGGCAAAACCAAATTCATCGGCACCAAGTAAAGCGCCAATCACCACGTCTAGCCCGGTTCGAATCCCGCCGTCGACCTGCACCGAAATGCGGCTACGCAGATTATTCAAAACCAGCGTCTGGTGGGTTTCTGCCAGACCAATTTCCCAGGAGGAACCGGCGTGTTTAATTGAGGTGAGCGGGCTGGCCCCGGTTCCACCATCGTACCCGGAGATGGTAACGTGATCCGCGTGCGCCTTGGAGACCCCCGCAGCGACCGTTCCCACACCAACTTCAGAAACAAGTTTTACAGAAATTCGCGCGGTCGGGTTGATGTTCTTAAGATCGTGAATCAGCTGCGCCAGATCTTCGATTGAATAAATATCGTGGTGCGGGGGTGGAGAAATTAGTCCCACGCCCGGCGTGGAATGCCGCACATCTGCGATCTGCTGATTGACCTTGTGGCCGGGCAGCTGTCCACCTTCGCCGGGTTTGGCGCCCTGCGCCATCTTAATCTGCAAATCATCCGCATTCACCAGATACTCAGCGGTTACGCCAAAGCGCCCCGAGGCAATCTGCTTGATCGCAGAACGCTCCGGATTCATGCTACCGTCTTCAAGTGGATTAAAACGGGAATCTTCTTCACCACCCTCACCGGTGTTTGACTTCCCGCCCAGTTTATTCATCGCTCGTGCCATCGTAGAGTGGGCTTCATAGGAAATGGAACCAAACGACATCGCCCCGGTCGCAAATCGCTTAACGATTTCACTGACCGGCTCAACTTCGTCCAACGGTACGGGTTTGGGTACAAAATTCAATCGGAACAGACCACGAAGATTCAACAGGCGTCCATCCTGTTCATTCATCTCTTTGGCAAAAGCCTGATAACTGCTCCAGTTGTTTCCACGAACAGCGTGCTGCAAATTGGAAATGGATTTAGACGTCCAGGCATGTTTCTCACCTCTCACACGCAGAGCATAATCCCCCCCTACGTGCAGATTATGCTTGTATACCGGTTTGTTCCCGTGCGCATTGCGATGCCAGCGATAAGCTTCCTGAGCAATCTCTTCCAGGCCGGCACCCTCAATGGTGGTTGCGGTCCCGGTAAAATACTGCTCAATAAAATCGCTTGATAGTCCCACTGCATCAAATATTTGTGCGCCACAATAAGACTGATAGGTTGAAATGCCCATCTTTGACATGACCTTTTTAAGGCCTTTGCCTATTGCCTTGATGTAACGTTCGCAGGCAGTCGCATAGTCAATATCAGCTTTTAAAGTGCCGAGTTCAAACTGAATGGTATCCAAAGCAAGATAGGGATTAATCGCTTCCGCACCGTAACCCGCCAGCGTGGCAAAATGATGAATCTCGAGCGCACTGCCGGTTTCAACCACCAGCCCGGTTTGCGTACGTAAACCTTTCTTTATGAGATGGTGATGCACTGCGGCTGTAGCCAGCAATGCAGGGATGGCAATATTGTCGATATCAACCCAGCGGTCTGACAGAATAAGAATATTATTGCCCTTACGCACCAGTGCTTCGGCCCGGCGGCAGATCTCTCCCAGCGCAGGTTTCATACCTGCTGCACCCTTACTCGCGGGATAACAGATATCGATCGTGCGTGTCATGAAGGCTTCGGATCGATCCTCTATTTTGCGGATCGCCTCTAGCTCACTATTGTTCAATATCGGCTGTAAGGCTTCCAGACGCATTGATTTTCCGGTCTGATCCTGCACCAGCAAATTCGGACGCGGTCCAATTAAGGAGACCAGCGACATCACCACGTCTTCGCGGATCGGGTCGATCGGCGGATTCGTTACCTGTGCAAAATTCTGCTTAAAATAGGTGGACAAATGCTTTGCCTGGTCAGATAAAACCGATGGCGGAACGTCCGTGCCCATCGAACCCGTAGCTTCCATACCGGTTTCAAGCATCGGGCGTAGCAGGAATTTAACAAATTCCTGCGTATAACCAAAAGCCTGCTGGGTATTGAGCAGCGTCCGGGCATCAGGGGCCATTGCGCCCACTACAGGTGGTAATTCGTGCACATATAACTGAGTAGCATCCAGCCATTGCCGGTACGGGTGTGCTGCCGCCAGATCCGTTTTTATTTCATCATTGTCAATAATTCGACCCTGTTCAAGGTCAATCAGAAACATCTTACCCGGCTGCAAGCGCCATTTCTTGACTATTTTGCTCTCCGGAATATCAAGCACACCCATTTCGGACGCCATCACGCACAAATCATCGTCGGTCACCAGGTAACGTGCGGGCCGCAGTCCGTTACGGTCGAGTGTTGCGCCAATTTGCCGGCCATCTGTAAAGGCAACCGCTGCAGGGCCATCCCACGGCTCCATCAAAGCAGCATGATACTCGTAAAACGCGCGCCGATCCTGTGCCATCAACGGATTAGATGACCAGGCTTCAGGAATCAACATCATCATAGCATGAGATAAT
Organism: Pseudomonadota bacterium; assembly: GCA_024226105.1. Taxonomy (GTDB): domain Bacteria; phylum Pseudomonadota; class Gammaproteobacteria; order Arenicellales; family Poriferihabitantaceae; genus JAAELZ01. The sequence continues at coordinate 8,457 of JAAELZ010000905.1, forward strand.
GAATACCCGGACAAGGTTAAAAGCTCCAGGGTATTGTCAAAGCAGGCAGAATCCGATTGCGCATCTTCGATCAAGGGCCATACCTTTTCCAGATCATCCCCGAATAGTTGACTGGACATCGAATGGCGCCGCGCTGCCATCCAGTTCTTGTTACCGCGCACGGTATTGATCTCACCATTGTGGGCAATCATGCGGAACGGATGCGCCAATTCCCAGGTAGGAAAAGTATTGGTCGAAAAACGCTGATGCACCAGCGCCATCGCCGATTTCAGGCGCTCATCAACTAAATCGCTAAAGTA
>JAAELZ010000906.1 GCA_024226105.1 Pseudomonadota bacterium
ATGCAACGGTCACCCCTTGAGGGTATTGTGAGCGTCAGTCCCCAGATGAACGACGTATGCCGGACAGTGGAGACGGTGGCGCCTACGGATGCTACCATCCTGTTGCAGGGGGAAAGTGGTACCGGCAAAGAGTTATTGGCACGGGCTTTGCATCGCCTCAGTGAGCGGGTAAATAGGCGTTTTGTCGCGATTAATTGTGCGGCAATCCCGGAAACTCTATTGGAAAGTGAGCTGTTTGGCTACGAAAAGGGGGCATTTACCGGGGCAGTAAAGCAGACGAAGGGCAAGATTGAGTATGCCGATACAGGCACACTGTTTCTTGATGAAATAGGCGATCTGCCGCAATCATTGCAGGCTAAATTATTACGTTTTCTTCAGGAGCGGGTAATTGAGAGAGTTGGTGGACGCGGGGAGATTTCAGTGGATGTGCGTGTGATATGCGCAACCCATCAGAACCTGACTGAACTCATGGAGGCAGGCAGTTTCCGCGAAGATCTCTATTATCGGATCAGTGAGATAACGCTGAAGATTCCGCCTTTGCGGGATCGTACCGGTGATGCGGTCGTCTTGGCGCGGACTTTTTTTGAACGTTATATTGGCAAAAAAAATCGTGCGTTGCGCGGCTTTACTGATGAAGCGTTAGCGGCCATTGAGGCTTGTAACTGGCCTGGCAACGCTCGCGAACTGGAAAATCGTGTAAAACGTGCTGTAATTATGGCTAATGGTAGTAAAATCAGTGCCGTGGATTTGGAATTGGAACAGGTAGACAG
>JAAELZ010000907.1 GCA_024226105.1 Pseudomonadota bacterium
CGGCACTTCGATCAGCGCACCTCTTTTGATAATGAACATATCGATGAGGACCTGAAACTGTGCCTGCAAAGGCTGTCGGATATTGATATCAGGCAGGTGATTTCGATTGATTTGACCCGGCCCGAATTTGGTCTATCGGTCGTCAAGGTTGTTATTCCCGGGCTGGAAGGCGCGCACGGTCATTCGCACGGTGCCTATGCTGCCGGAAGCCGGGCAAAGAAAATGCTGAATTGGCCGGGCAGGTAGTATGAATCCACAGCAGATATTCATATTTACCGGCCCGACTATTTCGCCAGACATTGCTCAGCAACACCTGGATGCGGTTTATCTTCCTCCGGTCAGGCTCGGCGATGTATATCGAATTAGCGAGTTATTTGAGCCATGCTTTGTTGGCATTATCGACGGCTATTTTAATCAGGTACCCGCAGTCTGGCACAAAGAAATACTACAGGCCATATCTCAGGGAATCCGTTTATTCGGCGCTTCCAGCATGGGCGCCTTGCGCGCTGCGGAACTGGATCAATTCGGCATGACGGGCTGCGGTGAGATATATCAGGCCTATAAAAGTGGTGTGCTGCCCCCCTTCACAGATGAGGCCTTTGAAGATGAGGACGAGGTCGCAGTAGTACACGCCCCGGCCGAACTGGGATACCTTGCCGCCAGTGATGCGATGGTTAATATTCGTTTCACCGTGGCCAAAGCGAAACAGCACCGCATCATTGATCAGTCTACCTGCCGGCAACTTGCAAAAATCGCCAAAAAGCTTTTTTATGCTGATCGAAGCTATACCAGAATACTGGATATCGCCCGCCAGGAGGAACTGCCGGAAAACCAGCTAAAGTCCTTTTCTGAATGGATAGTTCAACATTCGGTCAACCAGAAACAACTTGATGCAATTTGCCTGCTTGAACAAATAAAACGTTGTTCAAGCCGTCCACCGACTCCCTCAACAATGGAATCTTTCGCTTTTGAAACTACCAGCCAGTGGCAGAGCGCAATCGAAGAAATAGGCCAGTCGCAGCATATTGAAAACAGCGCTCTAAATGAACTGCGGTTAAAAGGGCCTGAGTATTTTGCTGTGCTGGAGCGAGCCTTACATTCGCCCTCTTCCCTGCAGAAGCGGCAAGCTTGTAAAAATCCGCAGCATCTGACGCAATATCACAGCTCTCCGGAAAAACTCAATCAGCTATTCTCGACATACTGGCATCAAAACCACGACGAGCCATCAGGAGAAACGCTAAGCCCCATGCAACAGGATCAACGCTTGCTAAGATATCTAAAGCAGCGTGACGAGCTTAAACCCCTGGAAGCTAAAGCAAAACTCAAGTTTGAAACCTTGAGCCGGCTAAAAACAAAACCACACAGCCCTGTTTTAAGCGATCTTGATCGGCTCCAGTTATGCGACTGGTATTTCAGCACTCAGCTTGATATGGAAATGCCGAACCAGATAGAAACCTATACACAGCGCCTTGGCTTTAGCGATACAGAGTCATTTTATGATATGATTTTAGGCGAATACCTGTACCGCACTGCAAATTAGGCTGAAATGACCTCATCCCCGCAACACAAAGAGCATCACGGCCCGTTATGCGGCTGTAACGAATTAAGCCGGCTTAAGCTTGATTTCAGGGCCTACGGCACCCGTTTCAGGCTATTTCCTCAATCTCCGTTATTGAGTGATTACCAGAATCCCGAAACCGTCTGGTTATCGATTCGCCCGGACGAAATCAACCCCGGGCCCTCTGACAAGCGTATGTACGTGGCCGATGCCGTCAATAAATCACATTATGAAGACCCCTTTCTGCCACCCTACCGGGGGCAGCTTCATGCGCCTGCACTCGCCGGTTCTGATGGCCATTTTGACCATCTTGAAGTCGGCACACACCAGTTTGAGGCCGCACATATGTACGGCACACTGCGTTGGGTGCTGGATATATGGGAGACCTATTTTGAGCGCACAATAGAGTGGAGCTTCAAAGATCACTATGATCGACTGGAACTGGTTCCCTGGCTGGACTGGGACAATGCGCATGCGGGTTACGGTTTTATCGAAATGGGATTTGGCCTGGATGATAACGGACAAAAATTTCCCTTTAACCTCAATTTTGACGTACTCGCACATGAGTTCGGGCATACCCTGTTGTACTCTGTTATTGGTATGCCGGATGATGACAACGCCACCGCTGAGTTTTTTGCTTTTCATGAAACCTGCAGTGACCTGGTGGCGATCGTTTCACTGTTGCACTTTAATACCGTCCTCGACCACCTGCTGATTGAATCCAGTGGCAATTTGTATGCCCGAAACGAACTTAACCGTATCGGCGAGGAATCCAGTACACGGCAAATCAGGATGGCGAGCAATGACCTCAAAATGCGTAATGTGCCCGACCCCGGCACCCCGCTTGAGCAGTTAAGCAACAAGCAAATTCACGATATGAGCCTGCCGTTGACGGGTGCGCTGTTTGATTTACTGGTTGAAGTATTTCAGCATAACCTGGTGGATGACGGTTTGATTGATGCACAACTTGATGAACTTTCCAGAGGGCTCGTTGAGCACACCGGCGATGAACTGCAGGTACAGGCTTTATTCGATGAATATTATGCACAAAACCCGGATGGTTTCAAAAAAGCACTGGTTGATGCGCGGGATTACACCGGCCTGCTACTGAGTTTGAGCTGGGAACAATTATCCTGGGATCTGAATTTTCCACAGGTCGTTCATTCGCTTTTTGCGGCTGATTTGAAACTTTCTTCCGGGCATTATCAACAGGAAATTGCAGAAGTATTCGACTGGCGGGAAATAGACTATTAAATCCCAAGGTATACACTAGGTTTTTTCTTGCAAGGCCCCCAAAATGCGAGACATCGCCTTTTTTTTCTGCTATTGTTCCAGTACATTCACGACAAAAAGAAACACCATGAACTCAGTCGAAAACCTACGCGACCTTACCAAGGTTCACCTGTTCGGTAAACCTTTCAAGGGTTTGAAAATAGAAGGTAGAAAAGGAAAACGAGGACACACCCTGGCGAGAATCTACAGCTTCTCCTACGAAGGCAACTATTACAAATTGCCGAGGCCACTGGTATTTATGGTCGAGGGAGAAGGCAGCACTCCATCTTCTGTCGACTCCGACGGCATAACAGAGTTCAACGAAAAGGAGACCGGACTGGACAGCAAGAGCTGGCGATTTGCCTCAGATATCAAG
>JAAELZ010000908.1 GCA_024226105.1 Pseudomonadota bacterium
GTGAGGCACTGTCTGAAGAGCGTAGTGCGGGAAAGCCGCACGCTACGTTCTGTGGGAATCGGTGGCAGGTAACTGCCACCGATGACCCGGTGGGCGCCGGGTAACCGGCGTTCCTACCGCGAGACGGGTGTGTCCCGAATGGCGCTAAGTTAAGCCCCTTCAGCATCGCCAAACAGTTACCAGGAATGTCATGAAATGAGATAATTGGGCATGAAAAATCCCAACTTGTTTTTGCCTGGTTTTCACCTGGCCACATTGCGTCGTAGACCACGTTCAGCGAGCCGGCGACTCGCTGATCAGCTCACCAAAATACGACAGAATTCGATCAGTCAACTGGCCAAATGCTTTACTGATTTTATTCCCACCCAGTCGCTTCAACCCCATCAATCCGGCCCTCAGAGCCGGCAAAGAATATTCAGTAAAGAAAACACCTTCTGGGGTTTCTTTTCTCAGGTACTGAATGCAGATGGTGGATGTGCTGAAGTGGTTCGTAAATTTCATGCGGTTGCAGCCAGCCGAAACAGATCACTGCCGTCATCATCCACTTCGGCTTATTGTCAGGCTCGCTCAAAGCTGGATGAATCCGACCTGGTTAGCATTCAGGCACACACATCAAATCAGCTAAGCCGGCGAGACACTGATCACCTGTTTCAAGGGCGGCGAGTGGTGGTGGCCGATGGTACCGGTATCAGCATGCCTGACACACCCGAAAACCAAGAGATATGGCCCCAAACCAGAGTGCAAAAGCCAGGCTGTGGTTTTCCGCAAGCGTACATTTGCGCCTGTTTCAACCTGCATTCCGGTGTGTTGCTGAGCTACGATCTCGGCAATAAGAAAAGCCATGAGCTACTCATGTTGCGCGAACAATGGGATACGTTCAATGCGGACGACATTTTCCTTGGGGACAAGGGTTTCTGTAGCTTTTACGATGTTTTCAAGCTACGGGGTAAAGGCGTTGACTCGGTCATTACACTGGCCAGAAGAAAGCCGGTGACGGCAAAGGATGCCGATAAAATACTGGGTGAAGACGATTTTCTCATCCACTGGCCCAAACCCAAATGGACCAGGCGATCGAGCTATAGCAAAGACGAATGGATGGCATTACCCGATCAGTTGGTATTGCGACAAATCAAAGTCACGGTCACCGAACCGGGTTTCCGTACCCAGTCGTTCCACATCATCACGACGCTAGTGGATGCAGATATCTACAGCGCCAGGGAAATCGCCGGTTTATATTATCAGCGCTGGGATATCGAACTGTTCTTCCGTGATATCAAAATAACGATGGGAATGGATATTCTGCGCTGCAAATCACCGGATATGATTCGTAAGGAGTTGTTGATGCATTTTATTGTGTATAACTGTTTGCGATTACTGATGTTGAAGGCCGCAAAAAAAGCAGGAGTACCGGTTCGGTTGATCAGTTTCAAAGCCTCTGTTCAAGCTTTACGACAATGGGAACCCTTGCTGAACTCAGAGCTGAGTACACAGGAGGAAACTCGGCTTCTGTCATTGCTGAGCGACAGTATTGCCGCGAGTGTTTTACACATACGCCCAGGGCGTAGAGAACCGAGATGTAAAAAACGAAGGCCAAAAAACTTCCAACGAATGACCAAACCCAGGCATGAAATGCAGGAAGCGCTTCACCGCAGTCAGCACCGTGCTGAAGGGGCTTAACTTAGCGCCATTCGGGACACAATACCTAATTCCACGGAATTGAGTATCGTGTCCTCATGTTTCCATATTTCCGCAGGCTTACGCGGCGGCCGTTCCCGTGGGGAATAGTGAATACAGAGGGTTTATACTTCCCGAACTTGAATGTGGCTAAATTTCGCATGTCCCTACCGATAGCGACTGTCAGGCTGGCGCTCACCATATGCCTGGCTATTTGCGTCTGCTCCTGCACCTACCTCAAGTATGCCTTTGTGCAAGCTGAATACGCCCGCATTCAAAATGCCGAGCCAGGGCAGCTCAATGTCAAGCACATGATTGACAGGGAAACGTTCTTCGTACATGGGCGAAGCGTTGACGTCACGGGCAGCTACGCCGAATTACCGAAGGCTATTGCCGCGTTTTCCAGCAAGTACCAAGCCAATGAACGGGTAGACACCATGTATTTTGCGGTGGCTGGAACACACTTTGGACTGAATCTGCCGGAGGGTCGTTACGATCTGCTTGTCTTTGCCGATATCGACGGCAACGGCGTTTTCGGATCGTCAGAAGTTGTGGGGAAACAGTCTATCGAATTAAATAATTCCCTGGCATCAGAAAAGGTGCTTGGTCAGATAGACGTGCAATTAACCGGGTACATAGCAATCGATTGGGAGGTATTAATCGACGTACCTGATTCTCGCGGACGCACCGAATCAGTAGTATATCCTTCCGGGACTATTCGGAACCTGGACGATCCCATTTTTGATAGCGGTTTCTCGACGTTGGGCATGTACGATCCTGCTTCTTTCCTCGAACAGGCACCGA
>JAAELZ010000909.1 GCA_024226105.1 Pseudomonadota bacterium
ACCATGTATTCAAGCTCAAACAAACCGCCGGGCCGCAACTTGGCAGTAAATTGATCGGGTTCAGCCTGAACAATAAGCTGATCCCGCACACGTTGTAACATTTTCGCGCAATCGAGTTTGAACTGCCGGATATCACGCGGCCGGCTGAGTATTTCCGATTTTATTTGTGGGAATAAATTGCCAATTTCCTTTTCACCGACCACAAATCTTGCTGACACCAGGGCCAGGTGTGGCCAGGTATGCGCGCGTTGCAGTTGATGCTGAGAATAAGAATTCAAACTGATGGTAACGGAGCCGGATTGCCCTGATGGTCGCAGGCGCGTATCGAGTTCGTACACCCTGCCCTCGCGCATTGGTGAGTTGATAATCGTATTCAGTTTGGAGGCGAACTGGCTGGCCAGCGCGTGATCTTCCATAGAAGCACATAAATACACCAGATCGAGATCGGATTTGGGCATCATGCCACGGGTGCCGAGCTTGCCAAATGCGATAACCGCAATGGGCGGGGTGTCCAGCTTCATATCATCGCAGGCCACCTGAACCGCTGCCGCCAGCAGTTGTTCGGCCAGACGGGTGAGTTGGTTTTGAAACTCTCTACCTGGTATTTTGCCTTCAAAGTACTGGCTGTATCGCAGATACAACTCTTCATTGGCCAGCCGGCGCAGGTTTTCGAGGCGGTATTCGTAATCTGTGTTCGAGAACACAATCGTGGTATCAAGGTTCGCGTCTACCGAAGATTGCTGCTCTAGAAATCGGTCTATTATGTGTGGCGATTGCTGCAACAAGCTCTTCATGGTGGGGCTTAGCAGCACCGGCGCAATTAATTTCTCGAGCAACCAGGGAAAATCACGCAACAATCTGAAGTATTGTCCACCCGGCGGCAGGCGCCGAAAATAATCATCTATTTGAATAATGGCTACGCTACTTTCACAACCACTGTTATCAACTTCGTAGGCCAATGCTTCCAGTAACGGTTTAAATGACCGTGCCTGCCCCTGAGGCAGACCGTAGCAGCTAAAACCATGCTGCCAGTCCTGTACGATGTGCCGTGCTTCCTGCGTAAGCGTTTCGATTTTCCAGTCGTGCGCATAACCCGGCGTTTCTACCGTTGAGCTGCCTTCATTAAAAAGCGACTCAAAAATGCGATACACTTTCTCCCGGTGCCCTGTCAGAATGTGATTAAACGCCTGCCAGTCCATTCCACCCCATAAGCTTAGATACTGTGCCAGCCCGGCATCATCAGACGGTATATGATAATCCTGCGCATTAGCCCGCATTTGCAGGCGATTTTCCGCCTGGCGTAAAAACTCATAAGCCTGTCGCAGCGCCCGCGCATCATTCTTATCCAGCAGGCCTTCTGCCGCCAACACATCAAGTACCTGCAAAGTGTTGCTTATGCGCAAAGCCGGTTTCCTTCCCCCCCACAGCAACTGTTGCGCATTTACAATAAATTCAATTTCGCGTATACCGCCATGACCCAGCTTGAGGTTCATACCGCGCCCCTGATCAAGCTCCACATCATCCTGTGCCCGCTGTTGCACCAACGACGGATGTTCGAGGTTGATTTTAGTTTTTAGCGTCGCAATATCATCGATTGCCCGATAATCAAGATTATGCCGCCACAGGAATGAGCGCAGTTCTGATAAAAAGGCCTGCCCCAGGGGTATATTACCCGCGACAGGCCGGGCCTTGATCATGGCCAGACGATGCCAGGGCCGCGCAGAATAATGGTAAAAATCCAGTGCTTTTTCCGACACCATGCTCAGGTTTCGTAACGAGGCATGCGGGCGTAAGCGCCAGTCGACACGCCACACAAATCCATTACCTTTATCTTCTGAAAGCAGTTTGCTGAGATCTTTCAAACACTCCGTCACTGCATAACTTGCCCCGTGCATGGGGCCGACCTGAATACTGGCTTTATCATAAAAAGCAATCAGATCAACATCACTGGAAAAATTCAGATCAAAGCCACCAAGTTTGCCCAGTGCCAGTACAAATATCCCGGATTCGCTGGCCGGTAGTTTTTCAGGATTGATGAAAAACCGGGAAATTCGCTTGCTACGCCAGGTAATTTCAAGCGCCAGCTGAATGCTGCTTTCTGCAAACAGGCTCTGTAGCCTGCCCAATTCCGCAAATTCAAGCGTTGCGCCTAAATCTGCAATCGACCAGAGCAGTGAAAAGCGCTGCTTGATTTCACGCAATCGCCCGCTGGATTCTTCTGTTTTTTCCAGCAGGTTTATGTCGTGCTGTGTCAGTAAATCAATTTGAGCCTGTAGCAACGCGGTATCGACTTTTTTCTGACCACCGACATAGCCCTCCAGGTCAGGATGCGCAGCGAGAATCTCACTCAAATACGACGATGATTCTATTTGTTTTAACAAATTCATAGACAGCCTATTTCACCAACACGTTGATCAGACCCAGCAATGAAACCGCAGCCATGCCAAACCCCAGATAACGACGGAATTGAACGTCATTCCCACTAATCAGCCACTCATGCGCACGCAGGCCGATCAAATGGCCCACCGCCGCACCCGGCAATAGTAAAAGTGAAAGCTGCCCTTGCAAAGGAACATGCAAAACTGCCAGTGAAGTCATTTTGATACACACCAGGATGAACCAGAGCACGAATAAAGTATCACGCAACTGGCGAATCGCAACGTGCTCGCTGTACGCCGCCACGATGAGGGGCGCACCGACCAGCGAAGTGCCGCTGGCATACGCACCGAGAATCAGGTAAAAACGCTCAGACCATCTGTTCTTACCGCTTAGTTTGAAGTTGAAAATATAGCTGGTAGCAAAGGCCAGAATAATCCCATAGACAATCACTACCAGTACTGCCGAAGGTAATATCACCAGGCCCAGTACCCCGATCAGTTTGGGGATGATCATGATCTTCAAAGAACGCCGCAAATAGGCCCAGTCTACATTAGACATGCGCCGTATGACCGTAATAAAGGTAAAAAACAACAAATGCGTGGCGATGACCGGTAACCACAGTAACGGTTCAGGGCGTACCAGCAGCATAATCGGCAGGCCCAAAGCCGCACCACCAAAGCCGATTCCGGAACGAACGAATCCTGTCCAAATAAATACTATTCCAACGAACAGCCACTCATTAAGACTGAACAGATTGAGCATTTCGGTCATAAAATTGTGTGGTTGTTATCAGACGATTGCAGGGAACTCTCCGTAGCTGCAGAGTATATTATATTTAATCTAAGGAACCGGAACTTCGGTTCCGGTAAATGTGTATTACATTAAGCATTTAGCCGGACTTGAAGTCCCGGTTCCTATATGGTGATATTTGCTCGCCATACACGTAGAATACGGCCATTAACGCAATTCTCTTCACAACCGCTAAAGTTTTGCGCTTCTATTGAATAATTACTACCCATTTGCCTCATTTTTTGGTATAAACGCGCTCCTGTTTAGAACACAGCTTTAAAGAGCAAACAAAAGGTAACGATATGTCTAGAGTCTGTCAGGTCACTGGAAAGAAAACCGTGGTGGGAAATAACGTTTCTCACGCACACAACAAAACGCGTCGCAAGTTTTTACCAAACCTGCATTACAAGAAATTCTGGGTTGAAAGCCAGAACCGCTGGGTACGTCTGCGCGTCTCAAATTCGGGTTTGCGAACCATCGACAAGAACGGTATCGATTCCGTCCTGGCCGACATGCAAACACGCGGCATCAACGTTTAAGGAGTTTCATTATGCGAGATAAAATTAAATTAGTCTCTTCAGCAGGTACGGGGCACTTCTACACCACGACCAAGAACAAGCGCACAATGACTGAAAAAATGGAAATCAAAAAATTTGATCCCAAAGCTCGCGCACACGTCATGTACAAGGAAGCTAAAATTAAGTAAGCCCGAAATTAGGCAAGCCATGTAGGCATGCAAACAAAAAAGCCTCGCTGATGCGGGGCTTTTTTGTGTCTAAAAGACGTGCGTATTATTTTTGGTTCGTGACGTCTTAGATTGCGTTTGAAATGGGC
>JAAELZ010000910.1 GCA_024226105.1 Pseudomonadota bacterium
AGGGCTGCATGCGCCAGTACTACACCAATGAAAGAACCCTGTAGTCCAATGCGTGAGTAAAAGAAAAACATACCCGCGGCCGAAATAATGAGCGGTACCACCATTGGTGAAATTAAAATCCCCATTATGGTCGTTTTAAACGGGAACTCGGGCCGGCTCAATCCCAGGGCAGCCAGGGTACCGAGAAAGGTCGAAATCAACGTGGAAAAGAAAGCAATTACGAGTGAATTTCTAACCGCTGCCTGCCAGGTGCTGCTGGTAAAAAACTTTTCATACCACTGCGTCGAGTATCCCGCGGGATCAAGCGACAGCATTTCCGGGGTAAAGGTGAAATAAGGTTCAGCATTAAACGACAGTGGAAACATTACCAGGATAGGGAAGATTAAAAAAACAAATATCATGCCGCAGATAATACGAAAGCAGTAATACCAGATCCGCTCGCTCATCTCTGCATGTAGTGGTAATGACATAGCTATGCCTCTCCTAACCAAACTTCATGTTGTCAATACCCACTATCTTGTCATACAGGATATAGAGGGCCAGCACCAGCAATAACAGGATCGTTCCGAGCGCTGCGGCCAGACCCCAGTTCAGGGATTCAGAAATATGATAGGCAATAAAGTTACTGATCATGGTGCCGTCGGTGCCGCCAACCAGTGCGGGCGTAATGTAAAAACCAATCGACAGGATAAACACCAGTATTCCACCGGCGCCAATCCCCGCGATCGTATTGGGAAAATAAATCCGTCTGAACGCGGTAAATGGCGTTGCCCCCATCGAGCGCGCCGCGCGCATATAGCTGGGTGGAATGGTTTTCATAACGCTGAACAGCGGTAAAATCATAAAGGGTAACAGAATGTGCGTCATCGAGACGATGGTGCCCGTCTGGTTATGAATCATTTGCAGACGACTGTCGTCCCCTAGCAGGCCAATGCCGACCAGAAAATCGTTGATTACCCCCTCTTTTTGCAGCAGAGCAATCCAGGCGCTGGTACGCACCAGCAGCGAAGTCCAGAAAGGCAGCAACACCAAAATCATCAGCAGGTTACTGGTGCGGGTTTTAAGCGACGCCAGTAAAAAGGCAATCGGATAACCCAGCAGTACGGTAAGAAAGGTAATTAAACTGCTCATATAGAGCGTTCGCTCGAACAGCTTCAAATAGATTTGCTTGTTTTCAGCCTTGAACCCAAGGCCAGCGGACGTCATTTGTGAGTCAACGGCCGCGTAGTAATAAGACGCCGTATAATTTGCGCTCTCGCGCTTAATCAGTTGCCAGATTTCTATTCTCTTCCATTTTTTATCGATACCCAGAATCACATCGGTGTAATTCGTTTTCAGTTTTTCCGGGTCGAAGCGCAGTAGCTTTCGTCCTGTTTTACGCCACAGGCTGGACATCCCCGAAGTTTCATAATTAAGACGCTTACCGACCTTATTGATGGTTTTCTCTTTGGCTGCAACCTGTCCTTCCAGTACCAGCGCCTTGAATACAGCTTCATCGGGCAGTTCGCCAGTTGAGTCGTCCCATTCGCCCAGCAATGCGGTGGTTTGCGGCAATACCTGGTGCATTATCTTGTTATCGACACTGCGTGAAAGCATATCGAAAATGGGGAAAAGAAAGGTAACCGTAACGAACAGAAACAACGGTGCGACCAACAACAGTGCTGTCCTTTTCCGATATCGCAAGGTGCGACTCAGGGCGACCTTTAGCGGCGTACCGTCCGGGGTCTTCAGTACTTCGGGACTGGCGTCGGTTTCACTCATTGCCTTATATAATCCTGCAAGTTTATTGTCGTTGTGAGAGTCTCAATCCTGAGTTTTCATACCGCATGACAACTAACCGGTGTAAAAACTCAGGATTGAGCCGGAATTCAAACCAAATTCCGGCTCATCAGTCTTTGCCGTGTATTAAGACGCTAACCAGGCCTCAAAACGCTCGCGCAGCTCATCATTATGATCTGCCCACCAACCAACATCTTTTAATATGGTGTGCTTGGCGTTCGCCGGCGCCGTTGGCATATGCGGACCCATTTCGATACCCAGTACCTCGTGCTTGCCCACCAGCGGTGCTGATGAAGCGCGCGCAGG
>JAAELZ010000911.1 GCA_024226105.1 Pseudomonadota bacterium
AAGTGATGCACTAGATGTATTCGCAAGGCATTAGCCTAGGCAAAGATGGTTCAATATTCAGTGCAATTACTGGGTCAATTTTGGATGCAATTTGACACCATTAGTGATCAGATGGATACCGACAATGACGGTCAGGGCAATGCCTGTGATTCTGATGCTGATGGTATGACGGATGATTGGGAAGAAGAATATGGTGTCGATGATCACGATGCGAACCCAATAGCTACGATTAAAATTGAGGCCTTTAAACGCAATGAGGTATTCCAATGACCCTGCAAATAGAAAGACTCCCAGAAGTTATAAAACGAACTGGCCGCTCACGCAGCAGCATATATCTAGGGATAAAAGAGGGCACATTTCCCAAGCCCATCAAGTTAGGTGCGCGTTCTATCGGTTGGCCTTCTACAGCTATAGATGAGTGGATCGAAGAACGAATTCGGGATTCAGAAGAAAAGGGGACATGATGAAAATTGACACGGGAGACACACCATGGGGTGTGCTGTTACTGAGTATTCGAAAAAAGGACTTATAAACACTTCCATATAGGTGGCTATATGGTTAAAATCGCGTCCGCTTTTGAGTGAACAATCTTCACAAAGAGGCTAAAAAGAGGCTAAGCTTCTTTTTGAAACATAAGGAAATACAATTATTTCAAGGGTTTGGCCAGGTAGCTCAGTCGGTAGAGCAGGGGACTGAAAATCCCCGTGTCGACAGTTCGATTCTGTCCCTGGCCACCATTTTTCTATTGGGAAGCTACTAGTTGAGTGCAACGTGGAGCAAAACTGCGCATCGCCAAGGTTTCCAGTTTAATTTCCTCTCTTCGGTCCAATATACCTCCATAAAATTGGATTTGTCTAAACGCATCCAGCATAGCAAAAACGGATTATAAGCATTTTAAGTTAATGCACTTCAGCCCAGCCATGCAATTTGAAAATGCTAAGAAAAATAAGGATAAGTTTTGAAAATCACCAGTGCAATTAATACTAAGGTTGCGCCAGTATATGCCCCCGCTTCATCAGCGACTTTATAACCAATATAAATAGCAGTCATTATTATGATAATACCCAGTACAGCCGCCATTTAGAGTTCTCCCCTGGTTAGTGAAGCCTAAATCTTACCTGACTAATGCACTGCTGCCCAGTTATTACCCACTTTAATATCCACTAACCCATTCAGTAACTGATCATATTCTGGGAGTATTTCTGTAAAGCCTGCCACCATTACTTCCTCTAAGTGTTTCTTAGCTTCTACTGCTTCATTCTCTGGTGCGATTATGCTTAACTCATCATGCACCGTTGAAGATAACGGATATTTGAGCCTTCTGAGGCTGGCTAACAATACTTCTGCCCCTGTTCCCTGTATGGGTGCATTCATGGCCTGTGAATCTCTATTACCGGCTGGGAGGGCATTAAAATCCCGTGTTAATCCTGCTTTGGTGTAAAGGTGGCCGGTATCTCTGGCCTGTCGTTTCCTTGATTGTTAAACAGCACGAGAAACTGACCAGTTTCAGGAGCAAATCAGCGCTCAATATTGACCACCTGCCGGGCATGTGAAGATTGTGCAACGGATTGATAAAATTACATATAGTTACCATTTCCAAGAATTCGGACAACTTATTTTAGGATGCTGTTATATGGTCAGTTTTGGTTGCTGATTGACACCTATAGCGACGTTTAAAGTCGGATTTTAGCTGATTAGCGACATTTAGCCCTGTTTCACGACAAATAGGTCTTTTATATGTCGCTAATCTCTCTTTAGCGACATATACTGCACAGCATGCCAAAAAAGATTTCCGAACAAGAGTTAGACGCCATTGTGGCAATCGTGGGGGCGCATTCCGGCGGAGTGCGGGTTGGAGCCATCCGTAATGGTCTTGCTTTAGGCCTTCCCCCAAGAATGCTGCAACGTCGCCTGGCGCTGCTAATCAAACAGAAGAGGTTGATTGCTGAGGGTCGTGGTCGTGGTCGATATTATCAACTGCCTTCGGCAATAGTTGGTACGGACAATGTCAATGTTGATGATGCGCATACTTCTACTCAGGAAGAGGTCTATGTGTCGCTTTCACTAAAAGGCCAGAGCATCAAAAAGGCTATCCGCCAACCTGTCCAGAACCGGAAACCGGTTGGACATAACCGGGAATTTCTAAATCAATACCGGCCCAATCAGAGTTTTTATCTGCCTGAACTATTGCGGCAGCGGCTATTCGAATTGGGGCATTCGCAAAAGGCAACTCAGCCTGCTGGAACCTATGCGAAATCAATCTGGGATCGTTTGCTGATAGACTTGTCCTGGAATTCCAGTCGTTTGGAAGGCAATACCTATTCATTGCTGGAGACCGAGCGACTTCTGCAGTTGGGCGAAGTCGCCCAAGGCAAGAATGCTCAAGAGGCGCAGATGATTCTGAATCACAAGGCAGCCATTGGGCTTTTGGTGGAGCAGGCTGAGGAGACTGGTTTCAACCGCTATACCATTCAGAATTTGCACGCCCTCTTGGCCGATAACCTGTTGGAAGATCCGCAAGCAGTGGGGCGCGTACGATATATTCCGGTAGCGATAGGGGGTTCGGTGTATCACCCTCTGGAAGTGCCACAGCAGATTGAAGAGTGTTTTGATCAGATACTGGATACTGCCGCTGCAATTAAAGACCCCTTTGAGCAAGCATTTTTTATTAGCGTTCATATACCCTATTTGCAACCTTTCGAAGATGTGAATAAGCGCGTGTCGCGTCTGGCAGCGAATATTCCTCTGATACGTCACAACCTTTCGCCCTTGTCGTTTGTGGATGTGCCTGCGCAGGCCTATATCGATGCTTTGCTGGGAGTGTACGAGTTAAATCGTATCGAGCTTCTGCGCGATGTGTTTGTTTGGGCCTACGAGCGGTCCTGTGCGCGCTATGCGGCTGCACAGCGTTCTCTGGGGGAGCCTGATCCGTTCCGGCTGCGCCTTAGAGACTTGATTGGTGAGACAATTAAGGCAGTTGTGGCTGGCAGTATGCACAAGCAACAGGCCACAGCTTATATACGCAAGGTGGCTGAGGAAAGATTGGCCCAAGCTGACAACACACGTTTTGTTGAAGTGGTTGAGACAGAACTTATGAGCCTGCATGAGGGCAATATGGCACGCTATAAAATTAGACCCTCTGAATTTGCCAATTGGCAAAGGAACTGGAAATAAGCGATAGGAACACCCGGTGAACACAAAACTGTAGTAGAGGAATATTTTCCTCGCTGGCCAAAACTAACAGGTAATAGGATGTGATATATTTTTGACTCAAAACAAGGTTTCTAAAATCGTGCCCACCTTTGGGGAATTAAAAAGAATTCGAACATCGCTTAGCTAATTCAGCTTAACACTAACTACGCATAAATATCAGTAACTTATTGTTTTAATGGGAAACGGAAAATCCCCGTGTCGACAGTTCGATTCTGTCCCTGGCCACTACTTTTCTCTAGCTTTACCCTCTTTCAGAAGCGAAGTTAACTCCCCAGGCCGTTATTGCGGTGCTGTACTTCGTCCGCCAGGGTTGGGCGAACGGCATTGGGAATACCTTTGAAATGAATGGGTTGATATTCAGCCGGCCCTTCATAAACAATACGCCACGTGTCGTTGTTTTCCAGGAGCCAATATTGTCGAATTCGCCTGCGTTCAGAAGCATTATCACTTTGATACTCTTTGTTAAAAGAGACCACGGCCATTCGTTGTGTTCCGGGGTACTTGAACATGCTTATATCGTCAAGCTCAAAATTGTTTGAGCCTGGTTGCGTAAAAAGCGTGTTTTGCGCCTTCAGCCAGGCGTTACGATTCAAGTTTCCATTGCTGAATGAGCTCGAATAGTAGCGACCTATTTTCTTCATGTTTCCATCTTCCCAGTCGCTACGCCATGCTTCGATTTTCTTGGAGAGGCTAAGCTGGTATAGGGCGTTTTGTGTTTTGTCGACCCAGTTTATCCGTTGCGTGATGATGACCGGGGTATTTTCGATATCGGGCGTATTATATAAAAGCGAGATATCGTCATTTGGAAAGGCCACACAACCCTGGGTTGCGAAGGGTGCCCGATTATAGGTGTTAGATGGAACACCGTGTAACCAGATGCCGAAACCGGAACGTCCCAAGCGCTGATCCCATTCATTCGGGTAATTGAGTGGGAGTGCGCCATCACCATACAGATCATCCAGGCCAAGGGGGTCGAGCCGGGAGGTGATAAAGTACACGCCTATTGGCGTTTTTCCATCACCTTCTGTATCTTTTAGAACTCCGTTTTCCCCAACAGTAATGTAGAAATCGCCGACCAGCGAAAGTTGGTTGTTTGTGTTTTCAAAAACATGTGCCCGCGACAAGCTTGAATCAACCACCACAACCCTTTTCTGAGAGGAAGACATCTGCAACAGAAAATCGGGAATTTTCCCTTTGGCGTAACTCGCTTCGCGCTGGTGCGCATGACGACGCCTTATTTCATCAACCAGGCTGGCCAGTTCACTATTTTTCGGATTTAGCCAGTCGCTAAACCCAGGAATCATGCCCGATTTTGCCCTCATCAGTTCGGCGTAGACAAGATGTGCCAGCCTGAAATCCGGGTGCTCTGCTAATAGCGCATAGAGCTCTGCTTCTGCTGCGTCAAATTCGCCATCGTACAGATGATCGGAGATACCCAGTATTTTGACTTCAGGAGCCGGTAAGTGCCTGGTAAACGCGTCCTGATTATCTGTATGTGCGTAAACTCCCGTCGCGAACAGGAGCAGCAGTGCTAGAGCATATCTGGGAATTCGCATAGGACCGCAATTGTGCTAAAACTGTGGTCATTTTGCAAGTTCATCTACTCGAGGATGAACCTTTGCCAGCGCCAATGCGCCGGTAATAAATCTTGTTTCGCTTTTCTGATTATTGATGAAGGCCGCCGGTGTGCCACTTACGTCCATCTGGCTGACGTTGGCGATGAGAAAACCCTCGCCGTAGGTTTTTGATTGTATACGTTTCATTGGAAAACGAATATTTAGCGGGTATTGAAAAAGTTCGGGTTTTTCTTTGTTTGGGCTCATTGCATGCAATTTAGTTTGGATTACCCGTTTCTTTCTTTCCAGGCATCGTAAATATCTTTAGGCCAGAGACTTTGAATATAGGCAAGCACGGCCTTTTTCTCTTCTTCTGTCAGCACATCTTTGAATGCCGGCATGGTA
The DNA here is from genome assembly GCA_024226105.1 of Pseudomonadota bacterium. Lineage (GTDB taxonomy): Bacteria > Pseudomonadota > Gammaproteobacteria > Arenicellales > Poriferihabitantaceae > JAAELZ01. Next base: position 5,175 of record JAAELZ010000911.1, read on the forward strand.
CCACCGAGTGGAATTCCACCGCGATTGATTGTGCCCAAAAGGGTTTTCATGTCGTGGTGCCAGGCGTGCGCGGATCCGTTTAAGGGCGGGGCAGGGTATTTACCGTCGGCGTCCGGTTTTTGCCAGTCCTTCACCACGCCACGGGCTTTGATGCCGTGACATTCCTGGCAGTTGGCCTCAAAAACCTGCTTGCCCGTGGCAAGGTGCTGATTTTGGGCTGCGACCGGCGCGCTATTACAAACGGCCAGGGCAAGTGTTACCAATAAAAGTGGCATTGCTTTCATGTTCCCAAATTCCTCAGTTGTGCAGGATAACTCGTAAGCTTAGTATTTTAGTAGGTAGATAACTGTAACACAGTTCATTTTTCTAACGTATTAACATAATGTAATTCACGAAAACAGAGGCCAACGGCGCTGGTTTTTTGTAGACTACTTTTTCGCAATTAAAATACCATCATACGATGACAGAATACAGGAGTCTGTACCCCGAAATTGAAGCGGCTAAATCCGGTATGCTGCCGGTTAGCGATGGGCACGAGATTTACTACGAAGAATGCGGTAACCCGAATGGCAAGCCTGCGGTGTATGTGCATGGCGGGCCGGGGGGTGGCTCCAGCCCCGATCAGCGTCGTGTTTTTGATCCACAGAAATACAGAATCATTTTGTTTGATCAGCGCGGTTGTGGCAAGAGCACGCCGACGGCATCACTGGAAAATAATACCACCTGGGATCTGGTCGAAGACATGGAACGCCTGCGAACACACCTGGGCATAGAGCGCTGGCAGATATGCGGTGGGTCCTGGGGCAGCACACTGGCGCTCACCTATTCACAGACACATGTCGAGCGGGTGACAGAAGTTGTGTTGCGCGGGATATTCACGCTGCGCAAGCACGAACTTGACTGGTACTACCAGGGGGGCGCGGCAAACCTGTTTCCGGATGAATGGGAAAAATTCGTCGCTCCGATTGATGTTTCACAACGCAACGACATGATCAGCGCCTATTATCGCCAGCTTACTTCTGACGATGTGAATATTCAGCAAACCGCAGCACGAGCGTGGAGCATGTGGGAAGGCAGTACCATTAATTTGCTGCAGCGGCCGAAACAGATTGAGCAATTCGGCACAGAGTCCTTTGCCGTGGCCTTTGCACGCATAGAGTGCCACTATTTTGTTAACAAAGGCTTTTTCAATACCGATGGCTGGCTGATTGAGAACGTAGACAAAATTCACCATCTTCCGATCACCATTATTCAGGGGCGCTACGATGTGTGTACGCCGATGACAACCGCCTGGGATTTACACCAGGCCCTGCCTGAAGCCGACTTTCACATCGTGCCCGATGCCGGCCATGCCTTTGATGAACCGGGCATCGCCGATCAACTGGTTCGAACGACTGATCGATATGCCGAATAAGAAGAAGTTCAATAGTGCCCCGGGGCAGGGTGGATAAGCGAAGTGCATCTGCCATTATTGATGTGTTTCGGTCGACACACAACATTGGAGGCGTGTCAACAATTTCACCCTTTGAATAAGGGGTGGGGGACTTAAAGCAAATTCCCCTGTATCCCCCTTTGTCAAAGGGGGCGTTTAATGGGTGATTTATTCGCTGACTATTCTGCTTCATGGTCTGTATCAGCGAGTAGGGCGGCTGATACCGGCCCTTCAACCTTTCCATACAAAGTCATTTGTTGAGGTTTTGCGAAAGTTAAATCAGACGGTAGTGGCATTTATTGGCTTATTTGTTCGCTTCATCAGCGCCAGACCAGCCACCTGATATCTCACCGGTTTGCT
>JAAELZ010000912.1 GCA_024226105.1 Pseudomonadota bacterium
CGCGGCTTTGTGACGTATAGCAACAGGTCTAAAGTCGAAATGGTAGGCGTCGATTCCGGGACACTGGAAAGCTTTGGAGCGGTTAGCGAACAGGTGGCATCTGAAATGGCGCGTGGCGGTGTAACCCATAGCGACGCACAGTGTGCATTGTCAATAACCGGCGTTGCCGGTCCGGATGGCGGTAGCGAAAGCAAACCCGTTGGCATGGTCTGTTTTGCCTGGGCCGGGTTTAACGGGGAATCACAGTCAATGGTGCAATATTTTCAGGGAGACAGGCAGGCAGTGCGCACACAAAGCGTCTTCTTTGCAATTCGCGAAGCCGTAAAGCTACTGGCGTCATAAAAAATACTCTACCCGGGCACAATAAAACCGGTTTGCCGGGAGCAAATTATGTGCACTTTTTTGTCAAATTCGGCTATAGTGCGCGAATCTAAAAGGGTCACGCCTGTTTTTCAATAGAAAATGATATGTGCCCCCCCGCTTCACCATTTCGCCAGTATACATGAATCAAAGACACCCACACCCTGAAGTTCAGACCTCTCACATAGAACGCATGTTGCGCCAGATGGAACGCAGTTCGAGGCGCTGGGAGAAAATGGTGTTTCCGGCGTTAATTGCGTTCCTGTTATTAGCCGGATACGGGTTTTTTCTGGTATACAGCGTGACCCGTGATATGAGCATCATCGCAGAAACAATCGAAATCGATTTTCGCAAGGATGTGGTTCATATTCGTAATGATATCACCCGCATGGTCGATCAGGTCGAAATGATGCAGGAAACAATGGCCATGATGTCCGTTAAAATGGACCCTTTGCAGGATTTTGGGCCACTACTGGCAGAGATCAGAGAGCTGGATGATTCTGTAGGCAGAATTAGCGGGTCGGTGGACAATATGGATCAATCGGTGGTGAATATGAATAACTCCATGACCAGTCTCGATGATTCGATGTATTACATGGGCAGGGACGTGGGTGATATGAATGACAGTTTTTCCTCCCCTACCAAGATGTTTAAACGGATGATGCCCTGGTAGGAACACGAGTTTAGCTACCCGGTTAAACGGATATATTGCTGCGGATATGATTTTAGAAGCGGTCGAACTTTGCATCAAAGCAGGCCGCTCAAAAGCTTTTGAAGCGGCGTTCAGGCAAGCGCTTCCCCTGGTGCAATCGTTTGATGGTTTTATATCATACGAACTACAACGATGTGTCGACAGGGAAAACCACTATTTGTTGCTAATTCGCTGGCAGACCTTGCAGGCCCATACCGAAGGATTTCGATTATCGCCGCAGTACCAGCAATGGAAAAGTCTGCTGCATCACTTTTACGATCCGTTTCCAAACCTGTGGCACTATGAACTGGTGGATCTCGATTCGTAAGTAAATGGGCAGTGAAAAAGAAAGAAAAGTGGTTAAAGCTAATTCAGTGTATCCAATGCTCCTGCAGGTTTGCATCAATCCGTGGATGCATTCAGAGTCGTTAGAGCAGTAACGCCTCGTCGTAGCCTGCAGGCCATTGGCCTGGCCGAATTAACCGTTGTTTAACTCCTGTCAAACAGCGTAACCACTTCAGTGCTCAAGTTTCCTCAAGCTACCCTGGTTTCGATGTTTCACGAACCAGCCCGCAAAGGCTGTCTCATTCCCTTGAAGGCCACATAGTCGCAGATACGAAATGCATAACATGTGAGGAAACTCACATTATTACTATTTTTTGAAATAATTCTGAATACGTACTTATTGCGAGCTCTTCGTTTTCACCCCTGAGAGAGGAATCCCGTCGCCCCCTTTGAAAAAGGGGCCGGGGAAGAGTTTGGGGAAATCCTAAGTCGCCATGATTTTTTCAATCAATTTGTCGGCGAACTCACTGGTTGATACCGTTGTGGCATTGTCCATCAGGCGTGCAAAGTCATAAGTAACCGTCTTATCTGCAATCACTTGAGGGTACACCGCATGAATCAGGTCAGCTGCTTCCTGCCATCCGATGTATTCGAGCATCATTACGCCTGAAAGCATTAGAGACGAAGGGTTAACCTTGTTCTGATTGGTATATTTCGGCGCGGTACCGTGGGTGGCTTCGAAAACGGCAACGTGGTCTGCAATATTTGCACCCGGTGCAATGCCGATTCCACCTACTTCGGCGGCGGCAGCGTCCGAAAGATAATCACCGTTCAGGTTTGAGGTGGCGAGCACGTCAAATTCAGCAGGGCGCAGTTGCAATAACTGGAACATAATATCAGCGATACGGTCTTTTAAAACAATTTTGTCTTCGGGTTGTTTGCCGTCGTAATCATCCCATAGTTCGTCTTCGGTTATAGTCACATCGCCGAATTCTTCTTTACCGACTTCATAGGCCCAGTTTCTAAACGCACCTTCGGTAAATTTCATAATATTGCCTTTGTGTACAAAGGTGACACTGGCCAGTTTATTGTCGACAGCGTGCTGAATCGCTTTTCTTACCAATCTCTTGGTGCCGATGGCACTGATGGGTTTGATGCCAAGACCGGCACCCTCAAAAAACTCTGCCCCCATTTCTTCACGCAAAAATTTGGCCAGTTTCTCATTTTCGGCCGTGCCGGTTTCATATTCGATGCCGCAATAAACATCTTCCGTATTCTCGCGAAAAATAACAATGTCGACTTCCTCGGGCTTAATCATCGGGGAGGGTACACCGTCAAAATATTTCACCGGCCGTACACAAGCGTATAGGTCCAGTTCCTGGCGCAGGGACACGTTCAGAGATCGAAAGCCTCCACCTATGGGTGTGGTTAGCGGGCCTTTTATAGACACCAGGAGATCTTTCATTGCCTCCAGGGTTTCGGCCGGAAAATAATCGCCATCGTAAACTCCCGCGGCTTTCTCGCCCATAAACAA
>JAAELZ010000913.1 GCA_024226105.1 Pseudomonadota bacterium
AGCAAACCCACCGCCTGTTCAGGTGTGGCACCAAACTTCGAGCCAAAATCAAAGGCAGCCTGATGGCTATCCAGCTTGAACCTGACTGACAACATCAATTGTGCCGGATGCGCACAAGCCTGGATTATTTTCGCCAGTTCTCGCGCATCATCCAGTGCGAATGAGCGAACGCCGTATTCGTGACAGGCAGATGCAATGGCCGCTTGTGATTTGACTGGATTGTTATAATGAATTTGCACGCCCGGACTCAAGGCTTTCAAACGCCTGATTTCAGAAATTGATGCTACGTCAAAATTATTGATACCCTGCTCAATCAAGGTGCGCAAAACCCGGTTCCGGGCATTGGCCTTAACCGCATAACTTACCAAACCCGGAAATTGCGCCTGAAAATCAAGCGCACGCTTCGCCAGATGATCCCGGTTAAACAGATAAACAGGATCTTCAGGTTTGAGTTTCTGCAAAACATGCTGCGAATTACGAAACTCGACCAGCGCCCCTGAATGTAGAGATTGCACCCTCTGATGGTTAAATACACTGCCCATCACTCATCCTCTGTAAACTAATATGGGTCTAGTATTGCGCGGAACACTGTTCAATATAAGCGCTAAAGTGGGTTAATATTTGTGTTATTAGACACTATTTGACCTATTTTGTGTCATTTTGTATCATAAGAGGATGAATTTAAAAAACAGTGACCGCCAGATAATCAGCGCCTTAAAAGAGAACGGTCGCATCCCGATCAGTGATCTGGCGCGAAAACTGGGCATCGCCAGGACCACCGCCCAAAAACGCCTTAACCATCTGGAACAAAACGGAGCCATCCAGGGTTATACCGTCAAACTCGCTGATGACAGTGTGAGCGGCCTTTTCCAGGCCTATGTGAATCTGCTGGTTGAACCGCATGCGAGTGCGGGTGTCGCCAGGGCACTCGAAAAAATCCCCCAGGTGGAAGCACTGTTTACGGTTAGCGGTAAAATTGATTTTGTTGCGATTATACGCGTGGTTTCGCCAGTCGAGCTGGATACCGTTCTGGACAAAATCTGCGCCCTGTCAGGCGTCAGGGATACGCGCTCGGCACTGGTGCTTGCGAGCAAATTCGACCGGCGTTGAGCACTTTATCCGCAAATACAACGTAGGATGTGGTGAGGTGCGAACCGCATCAACTAGATTCTGATGTCGTTTGCACCTCACCAGTTCCTACGGGGCTGTCGTACTTGATAGGTGAATCCAGGAGCGCTTTACATGACGATTTAGATTGACTTTAATCCTGCCGCTAATCACAATCTTTTTGTCTTCACACTATCAATATCAGGCGATATGCGAATCGGTATATTACAGACGGGCGATGCGCCCGAAGAACTACAGAATCAAAACGGTAACTACAGCGATATGTTCGTACGCTTACTTGGACAAAATGACGCTGAATTTGAATTTGATATTTTTCGAGTCATTGACAACCAGATACCGGATGATGTGAATCTCTGTGAAGGATGGCTAATTACCGGCTCTAAATTCAGCGCCTACGGAAAGCAACCCTGGATACCGGGACTTAAAACATTTATCCGAGAAATTGTGAACGCCGGCCTGCCCCTGGTGGGCATTTGTTTTGGCCATCAAATAATCGCCGAAGCCCTCGGTGGACGCGTAGAGAAATCAGACAAGGGCTGGGGCCTGGGGTTTGATACCTATACTATAGCGCCTGACTCCCCCCTGGGCGAGCCGGATAAAATCACGCTAAATATTTTTCATCAGGATCAAATCGTTGAATTGCCGCCCGGAGCTGAGGTATTTGCAAGTTCAGACTTTTGTGAGTATGCCGGCTTGTACATCGGGAAGCAGATAATGACCATACAGGCGCACCCGGAATTTGAAAACGAATTCAACCGTCAGTTACTCACCACACGCAAAACAAGCACTATCCCGGAACCTCTGGCAAATAAGGCCATCAAAGCGCTGGACGAGATTAAAACTCAAGCAGATTCAGATCGCTTTGGTGCCAGTATACGCGACTTCTTTAAATCACACCGGCTTGCTTAAGAAAGCGCTTTAATTTGCTGCGCGGTATACCGAAGAACCTGTAAGCTATCTGACCAGTAGTCCGCTCCAAGGCCGGCTTTTTGCTTGAGACGACGCAGAAACTCTAGGGGTTCCGGCGGAGACTCCCACACCGAGGGTAAAAATGTTCACAGAAAAGCCCCTTCTTTCAGAATCAGGCCATCAAT
>JAAELZ010000914.1 GCA_024226105.1 Pseudomonadota bacterium
AAGGGTAAATTGGATGCTTAGTTGATCGGGGTATTTTTTGATGTTTATGGGTGTTTATTCTTCGACTAAATTTCTGGGAGACTTTGGGCTTTATGGTTTACCTGTGTCATTGGACACAGGTAATACCAAGAGAAGAAACAGAAAACCATCGACACCAATGGCCCTGCCACCCCTTTATTACCCCTCCTCAGCCTGCTCAATTAACGCAGCCGTCAGCACCTGAACAATCTCACGTTTAGGGCTGGCCACCCTCTCCACCACGCCGACCACCCTTTTTACCGGGTTAACACCAAATGCAACAACTTTAACACCAGGTGGAAACGGCCTTTTTATGCCACGATGAGGGACAATCGACACGCCTAAACCATTGGCAACCATTATGGCAATTGACTCCAGTGAATCCAGGTTCATTCGGGGTTCCACTTTTATTCCTCTGTCCTGAAGCAAGGCACGAATTTGTTGTCCTGCGTAAGTATCGGGATAAAACTGAATAAATGGGTAGCGTTCCAGTAATTCGGTATCGACATCGCCTTGTGCATCCCCGGGTACAATCAGCACCAGGGGTTCTTCAGCAAAGGCGTGCCAACTCATACCCCGGCCAAGCTGTGCCGGTTCCGTTATGATAGCGGCATCAAGCACACCTTTATACACATCGCTAATCAGTTTAGCCGATAATCCGCTGCTTAGCTCAATCATTAAATGAGGGTGGGATTTGCGCAGCCCAAATAGTGTCTGCGGCAAGGCGCCGCTCATCACCGTCGGAATAACCCCTATGCGCAGGATGCCACCCTGTGGATTGTCAAATACATCGTCTTTCAGGGCCTGGCATTGACTAATAATTTCGCGGGCTCGTTTAACCAGTTTCAAACCCTGAGAATTCATCACGGGCGGTCGCTTGCTACGATCAAACAGTTCCGCTTCGAGGGTATTTTCCAGTGATTTAATCTGCAATGAAATGGCGGATTGCGTTAAACCAATGGCCTCACCTGCCGCCGCAAAGGTTCCGTAATCTGCTATGGCTACGAAGGTTTCCAGCTCCCGTAAGCTAAATCTTAGCCTCATATGGAAAAAACACGATATTGACTTAACATTTACTTAAATAATATTAAATTGAAGCCGCTATTGACCTCCCATATACTTTACCGGAATTGAAGAAATATATAAATTAATTAAAAATATTTAATATTATGTCATCAGAGAATACACCGCCATCCGCGCTGGCCGGTATCCGCGTACTCGATTTATCGCGTATTCTGGCCGGTCCCTACTGCACCCAGTTGCTGGGTGATTTTGGCGCCGACATCATCAAGATTGAACGCCCGAACCATGGTGATGACACCCGTAAATGGGGCCCTCCCTATTTAAAAGATCGACAAGGCGAAGCGCTGCCTGAAAGCGCCTATTACCTGTGTTGCAACCGAAACAAACGCTCGCTTGCAATTGATATTGGAAAGCCCGAAGGCCAGGCGCTAATACGCTCGTTGCTGAAAAATACCGATGTTCTGATTGAAAATTATAAGGTCGGTGATATGGAAAAATTTAACCTCTCCTACGCACAGCTCAAAGATGAATTCCCGCAACTCGTGTATTGTTCCATCACCGGCTTTGGCCAGGACGGCCCTTATGCGCGGCGTGCGGGTTATGATTTTATGATTCAGGCGATGGGCGGCATCATGAGCGTCACCGGCCCGCAAAACGGTACGCCGTATAAAGTCGGCGTCGGCATAGCAGATATTATGTGTGGTATGTACGCCGCCAATGCCATTCAGGCGGCGCTGTTATATCGCGAGCAAAGCGGCAACGGGCAATACATCGACTGCGCCCTGTTTGACTCACAACTGGCCTGGCTCGCTAATACCGGGATGAACTATATCAATTCCGGCAAGCCTGCCGAACGATTCGGCAATGGCCACCCCAGCATCGTGCCCTATGACGTTTATCCCTGTGAAGATCAATATATCGCCCTGGCGATTGGTAACGATGGCCAGTTTGAACGCTTTTGCGAGGTCGCCGGCATGCCCGAAATCGCAACGGATCTGCGTTTTAAAACCAATACTGACAGGGTTGCCAATCGTGAAACCATTGATCAAATTGTAGGAGACGCAACACGGTCACGCCCCTTGCAAAGCTGGCTCGATGATTTAGCTAAAGCCGGTGTACCCTGCGGCCCGGTGAATACGGTTGAGCAGGCATTCGCTGACCCACAGGCGCAACATCGAAACATGCGCCTGACAATGCCGCATCCGGACGCATACAACGAACAGGTTGAGCTGATCGCCAACCCGGTCAAGTTTTCAGAAACACCGGTGAGTTACCGGTTTCACCCACCGTCGCTTAGTGAGCAAGGAGACTCAATTCTAAAAAATGAGCTCGGGCTCAGCGATGAACAAATCGAGCACCTTAAATCAAAATCCATACTCTAAACCCATGTATACCCTGACCTCTGAACAACAGCAAATTCAACAAAGCGCACGCCGGCTGGCGCAGGATGTCATTGCGCCACGCGCCAACAAGCACAATATCGATCAGCAATATCCCTGGGATAACGTTAAAGACCTGACCGAAACCGGCTTCATGGGCATGACCGTGCCCAAAGAGTACGGCGGACTTGGCCTGAACTATTTTGATACCGTGCTGGTGGTAGAGGAAATGGCCAAAG
>JAAELZ010000915.1 GCA_024226105.1 Pseudomonadota bacterium
GATCAACGCCGTTGAGCTTGGCGGTCTCAATCAATGTGAAGGCGATTGCCATGGCTTTGCCACCGTGCTCGGAACCAGCAAACATCCAATTTTTCCTGCCAAGAGCTACCGGCTTAACTGCCCGCTCACAAGTATTGTTGTCCAGCTCCAGAAAACCATTGTCGAGATAAGGCCGCGTCTTCGGCATCCGGCTGAGTGCATAACGGATGGCCTTGGCCAGTGGCGACTTGCCGGAGATTTTGGGCAGCTGCGCATGTAGCCATGTTTCCAGATCATCAAATACCGGTTTGGCCTTTTCCTGACGAATAGCGACCCGCTCTGTTGGGGAACGACCTCGCGCTTCATTCTCAACACCATATAGTTTGGCAATGCGCAGTATGGCCTCTTCCGCAATAGCTGAGCCTTGGGATTGTTGAACATCAACGAACTTGCGCCTTGTATGAGCCATGCAGGCAACCTCTGAGGCTTTGTCCTCACCGAACACCCCATTGAAGCCAGCATAGCCATCAGCGTGCACCCAGCTTTTGTAATCGGACAGGTGTCGGACTGGATGCTCTCCCTTACGATCAATCGTAAACTGATACCACGCGCAAGGCGGGGCTTGGCCATCCCATGGCCGCTCATCGCGAACATAAGCCCAGACCCGAGCTGTTTTGGTGCGCTTATTGCCAGGTACCAGCATCTTTATGGGGGTATCATCAGCAAACAGTGCCTGACCTTGCCGCACATGTTTGCCAATCGCATCAGCCAATGGTTCCAGCAGAGCTGTGGACTTGCCAA
>JAAELZ010000916.1 GCA_024226105.1 Pseudomonadota bacterium
CTCTCCATAGAGGTCGAGGACAGGTACACGCATATCTGCAAACGGGAAAGGTGTTTGCAGTGATTGACGATAATCTGTTGCCCCGCCACCCATGATAATATAACCGTCGATTTTTGAATCATTGCTGTTATTCAACCAGTCATTGGCCATGTGGGCCCCACAACTATGTGCCGCGAGAATGATGGGTTTCTCAGAGTTTTCAGCGATATACGCAATCGCGGCCTCAATACGGCCGCGAGAATATTTAAATAAAGGTACATAGTCATAATATAAGCGGCCTTTTGGCAATACCGGCATTTGAACCGAGAGAGTCGACCAGCCCGTGTCGACCAGCCCGGTTCGCAAAGGACCGGCTACTTCCTGCCAGTCCGGATGATAACCGCGACCGTGTAAAATGATAATTGTGCCTTTATCCTGGTCTTCATTGATGGTGTGGATACCCAAAAACGGATGATCATTTGCTTCTAACCAGACGGGTTCCCCGTCGAAAATATCATCCACAATTTGCTCTGCCAGCCGTGCCTCACGAGCGTAATCAGGCTGCTTGTCGGCGTATACCGGGGAGCTAAAAAGTGCACAATACAGCAATGTCAGACATAAGGGTCGTAAGGGATTTAGCCTGTTTATCATGTAGTTATATTCCTTAAAGTGGCGGCGTTTCAAACTAGCTGAATGCCGGGTTTTCAAAAATCGTCTTCTTCAACTTCCAGATAAGCGAGGCTAACCAGTTTACCCAGAGATTCATTTAGATCGGTCCAGCGAGCCCTGTCAGCAATTTTTTCCTCAATCAGGGGTGTTTTGGGCACTATTTGTATACGCCTGGTTTTTGGCCCGGACAATTCACTAAATATCCGGGCCGGGGTGTTGTTGATTTATTAAAGGCGCTAACGTCTGGTGTATTTTGGGTTGTCGCAACCAGTTTTTCATAAAACGAGACTGGTCTTTAATATGTGCGCGCCTAAATAATGCTTTGTTTTTATGCGCACGCGCCGCATCCAGATCAATCACACAGAGTCGATCTTTCAGTAATAATATATTACTCGCCTTCAAATCGCCATGGGATAAATGGTGCGAGCGAAAAGATTCAAACAACTCAATAATATTCGTTTTTAGAGTGATCAGCTCCGTAGCACTGATTTGGTTTACGGCCTGTTCAGACAAATAGTCGTGCAGTAATTCACCGGGGATATACTCGCAAAGAAACCATGAGCGAAGCTTAAATGGCCCCAGCCACTCCTGGATTACCGCCACGTTCGGCGCTGCGAATATCCCGGCGCGAGTGAACTCGATCGCCATCTTTCTACAATTATCAGCCCGGCTTTGTCTGAATGAGCGCCTTATTGCGTGCCAGATCCCTTGTGTATTATAGCGCTTAATGACGATTCGTCTGCCCTCAAACTCTGAGCGCCAGACTGTGGCCCCGATATCTTCTTTAAGTGAGGACTCAATTTGGCTATTGTCCTGCGCTATTCGTTGTAGCTCTTTTCTAAATTCAGGGGCATCGTACTGATGCTCAACCTGATAGCGATAGCGTTTGAGCATCAGTACGATGCCCCTGGTGTCCTGGCAAACGGCCTAGGCCGCATTCTGAGTGTGGGTTTGCGCCAGCGCAGGTTTCCGGCGCTTCTGCTCCGCCCGATACACGCGTTGGCCGCGCTTCTGAACATCTTTCCAGAAACGGATATCCTCAGACAGGGTTTCACGCAGAGGTTTACCCATATAAACAGACATAAATCGGAATAGATCACGCGTACTTAAATTCATATCCATACTGGAAAAATACAAACCAGATACGTCTTTGACGCGCCAGCGATAGGGGGTACGTTTACGTAACTGCATACGGTGCAAGTCAATCAGATGCATGCGGCTATTTTTCGGTGAAAGGTGGCCGTTTTCATCGTAGCCCCTTCGCAATAGAAAATGAATAAGGTAGTAATCCCTGTGGTTCGCACCGCTGTTGTGCATCACCCGGGTCGTATGTGCAAGGTGGTCAATAAGCCAGCGCTTGAAACGAATTTCAAATTTGTCATGGGGCGGCCGGGTTTTCCACTGGCCACAAAACTCTTCAAGGCTGATGGTGTTTTCCAGGGCCTCGGTTATGATGAATGATTTGCGGCGAGCCGGGTTTCGGTTGACCATGCCGTAACCCGCAGGGGTCATGGTTTTGATGTTTATTCGGTCCAGGTGGTGAATTCCATGCCACTCATTTTGCGCGCCGATGACGGGCTTTTTCAAGTAACTCAGGTTTTTCAGAATCTCCCGCCAGCCTACCCCGGTATGGCTTTTAATATAGTAATTTTTTTTGTCGTGTGAAAATAGCACCGTCTGTCTGCCCGGTGCTTCACGAATAATTTCACCCTCTGTCTGCATGATATTCTGAATATCAAGCGGTTTAGCATAATGTGTTACCAGCTCATCGCTCAGATAGATATCTTCGCCCAGAGGAGGGGTATCATCGACTATAGCTTCACTCTGGCTATGAGTTTGTACCCAGGCTTCCATTGCGCTGACCGCTGTTTCGGGCATTTTGTACAAATCAGGATTTTTTCCATATTCCAGACCGTTTAGTCGCCAGACATCCCGCTTGTTAGATGTCAGCATGTTCACCAGGCCCTGGTCTAGCAGCGTCTGTTCGAAGGGAGAGTACAAAATTAGCCCGGCATCCGCCTTGGCAATATGTGGAGCATAACCACAGACATCGGTGGCGATAACCGGCAAACCGGAAATAATCGCTTCGAGGATAACGGTACCCGTATTTTCACTATACGCCGGATGAATAAGCAGATCACCGGCAATCATTAGCTCGGGCACATCATCGCGCCCGCCAAGAAAAGAAACCCGATCACCCAGGCCCAGTTGCTCAATCTGTTTCTGATAGGCGCTGGTTGTATTGTCCTGTCCGACAATAAATAGCCGGGTATTGCCTTTCAGTTCACCAGGTAAATCGTGCATGGCTTTAATGGCGCGATCAAGACCTTTTGTTTTAAAACCGGAACCAATAAATAAAAGTAGTTTTTCATTATTCAAGCCCAGTTCTTTGCGTTTACGCCTTCGTATTTTTTCATAATCTCCCCTTAATCGACGCGCCACATCCAGCGTGGGGGGCATCATCACGAACCGGCTTCTGGGGGTACCATAGTGTTGCTGATACACGCCCATTTCTCGCGATGAAAGTGAAAAAATGGTGGTGTCTTCGTGCGCGTGAAACACGCTGTGCTCGAAAGCATGCTGGTAGTGATAACGTGGCGTGATCCGATATATCGGGCCATAGCGTGGTTTGGCGCGGGCGATGTAGCAGTAATCGGCACCATAATATATGTCCAGCCCGGGCATTTTGTTAAAGCCGACCACAGCATCAAAGTGCTCTTTGGAAATCGCTTTGTTGAAACGCCTGTGGAACTGGGCGTTTCGGCCATGATTGGTAAAGCCAGAGGCATTCAAAATATGAATATTGATGCCCGGGGGTTTATCACCCTGCCACTTGGATACGTAAACCTCGACGCTATGGCCACGCTCTACCGCTTCCAGCAGGATACGCAGAAAATCGCGCGCCAGCCCGGAATAGGGAAAATAATTGTAAAGAGCAAAAGCGAATCGCATGGTTTTCAGGATATCAACTTGATTTTAACGAGATTTCTGTTGCCGGGCCTGCCAGGCCTGCTCCCATTTAAAGGCGGTGCGGCAGATCAGCTCCAGGTCATCGTTTTGAGGTATCCAGCCCAGCAGGTTTTTGATTTTTGTGTTGTCGGCGATTAAGCTCGGAGGGTCGCCCGGGCGCCTGTCCGCTTCAATTGCGGTAAAGTCTACCCCGCTGACTTTTTTTACCATCGCCACAACGTCCTTGACAGAATAGCCCTTGCCGTAACCACAATTGAGGCGTAATGATTTTCCGCCATCGGCGAGATACTCCAGCGCCTTCAAATGTGCGGAAGCGAGATCTTCGACGTGTATATAGTCACGCACGCAGGAGCCGTCCGGTGTATTGTAATCGGTACCAAAAAGCTTCATCTGATCGCGTTTACCGGTTGCTGCCTCGCATGCGACTTTTATAAGGTGCGTCGCTTCCGGGGTAGCCTGCCCAAGATTCCCGGCAACTTGAGCGCCAGCCGCATTGAAATAGCGTAAGGCGACAAAATTAAACGGTGTTTTTTGGCTTTGATACGCGAATGAAACATCGTTCAGCGTCATCTCGGTAATCAACTTGCTGTTTCCGTAGGGGTTTATCGGTTTTAGCCCGGCGCTTTCTTTTACCTGTTCGGCGTCCGGTAAACCATAAACAGCCGCACTTGAAGAGAACACAAAGCGGGCAACATTGTTTTGCTCACATGCCCTGATTAAACGTAGCGACCCGACCACATTATTTTCATAGTACTTAAAAGGGTCGGAAACCGATTCAGGCACAACGATGTAACCCGCAAAATGAATAACAGAATCTATCCTGTGGGTTTTGAGTAGTTGGTCGACCTTGTTTGAATCAGCAATATCACCCTCGACCAGTGTTGCCGCCGGATCAACAGCCCAGCGATGCCCCGAATAGAAATTGTCCAGCACGACAACTTGATGCCCGACGTCGATGAGTTGTTTAACCGTATGCGAGCCAATGTATCCGGCGCCGCCTGTGACGAGAATATTCATAAAATCGAGATCAAATCAGGGTTTAAAGATTCTTTATGCGAGGAAGTTCGTATAATCACGGGAATGATACCCGAATGTAGAACTTATCGCAGTTAAAATACCTTATGCAAAACAAAACCCGTCAGAACCCGGATGACAAAACACCGGGAAAGCAATCTCCGGAGAATATCGCGCGAGACCTGGTCGAATTTATCGGACGTTCACCGACGCCATTCCACGTTGTTTCAAATATGTGTACGCAATTGCAGTCGGACGGTTACTCAGAACAAAAACTTGATGAAGCGTCGCGCCAAAGCGGGCGGTTTTATTATCGCCGCAATGGTTCCAGTCTGATCGTAGTTTCGCTTAATGCGCCGCTGGAACAGGGGTTTTCACTGGTCGGTGCGCATACCGACAGCCCTTGTTTGAAACTCAAACCAAACGCGGCTTATAAAAAACACGGCTATCTTCAACTGGGTGTCGAGGTATACGGCGGTGCCCTGTTAACGCCCTGGTTTGACAGAGATTTATCAATCGCAGGCCGTCTCACCGCCACAGATAAAGGCGGAAAACTGCTTACCCGGCTGATCGATTTTCAGCGGCCACTGGGTAGCATCCCCAGCCTGGCGATACATCTAAACCGGGAGGTTAATGAAAAAAATGAAATCAATAAACAAAATCATTTGCCCCCGGTTATGGGCCTCATTGAAAAAGAACCGGACCTTGAAAGCCTGTTGCTAAAACAGCTCGCTAAACAGTATCCACAGGAAACTTACGATAGTATTCTGGCTTTTGAGCTAAGTTTGTACGATACACAGCCGCCCGCTATTATCGGCCTGCAGCAAAACCTGGTGGCATCACCGCGCCTGGATAACCTGTTGAGCAGTTATATCGGCCTGCGTGCACTGCTGGAACACAGGCAAAAAAGCAACTGCCTGCTGGTATTGAGTGATCATGAAGAAGTCGGTAGTGCGACCGCCTCAGGCGCTGGCGGGCCTTTTCTGGAAACGGTATTACGCCAGATTTGCGGTGATGAAGCGACCTATCGAAAGGCGCTGGA
>JAAELZ010000917.1 GCA_024226105.1 Pseudomonadota bacterium
TACCCTAGCCGCACTTACTCTCCCCGCAGTTCAAGCAGGTCAAACATCCGTCCATCATGATCATAGCCTTGGTTGAGCATTTGCTGCACAGGGTTGCGCCAGGGGGGAATGAAGCTTCGCCATCGTCTGAAGCCGGTTGCTGCTGCTGGGATTCGTATTCACGGCGCTTTTCTTCTACCAGTTTTTGCTGGTGCTCGTCCATACCGTCATCCTTAATCATGCCAATCAATTTCATGTGGGCTTCCAGTGCATCACCGATTTCTGCAACCAGTGAAGGCATGAATTTACCCCCGCGTTTGAAGTACCCCCCTTTGGGGTCGAAAACGCTGCGCAGTTCTTTGGACAGGAAGGTCACGTCCCCCCCCTTTCTGAATACCGCCGAGATGATCAGTGTCAGGGCAGATATCCACTGGTAATGATCCATGTTTTTGGAGTTGATGAATACTTCAAACGGGCGGCGTTTTTCGTAGGGGGTGCCAGGGTTCAATATGATGTCGTTAATGGTGATGTAAAAGGCGTGCTCCGAGACCGGGGTTTTGATTTTATAGGTGCTGCCCACCAGCATCTCTGGGCGTTCAACCTTTTCATGCATACGTACGATTTGCGCACCTTTTTGTTTCTCCGGTGTGCCGTCGAGTTGTAGTTGCTCACCCTGTACTGGTGCCTGTTCAACTTGTGCAACGGGCGCTTCGTCTTCTTCTGACTTGACCTTATACGCGACGATTTTCTTTTCTATTTTGATTGCCATCTGTGTTTCCTGTTTTCTCTCTTTGTTCAGTATTGTGTACTACATGCCTGATTTGATATTTGGATTGCCGCGCTGCGCTTGTTATGACCGGGGCGTCTTTTAAACACTTTAAAGACGCCTTTATTAAAACCGGCCGTAGTAGCCTTCTTTAAGGGCATCAAACAAATTCGCAGCGGTGTGTGTTTCGCCGTCGTATTCGATTTCTTCATTGCCTTTGACTTCTATCGTCTCACCATTTTCCAGCGCGAAGGTATACGTCGTGTTCTCAAGGTCTTTGTCCTGAACCAGCACGCCCTGGAATACTTCGGGGTTAAAACGGAAGGTGGTGCAACCTTTCAGGCCCTGCTTCCAGGCATACATATAAATATCCTGAAAATCATCAAAGGGGTAATCCGTCGGTACGTTGGCGGTTTTGCTGATCGAAGAATCAATCCACTTTTGCGCAGCAGCCTGTACATCCACGTGCTCGCGCGGGGTGATGGTATCGGCGGACAGAAAATATTCCGGCAGACCGGCACTACCATCATCCTTATAGGGTTGCGCATCCGCATCGATATTGGTGCGGTACGAGAGTAATTCATAAGAGCTAACGTCAACCTTTTCCTTGGTTTTTTTACCTTCACGAATGATATTACGGCTGTACTCATGCGAGAACGAGGGCTCAATGCCGTTACTTACATTATTTGCCAGCGACAGGCTGATGGTGCCGGTGGGCGCGATTGAGGTATGGTGCGTATAACGGCACCCCTTCTCAGCGATTTCATTGCGCAACGCTTCGGGGAATTTCTGCATATGGCGGCTGTATTTTCCCATCAGCACCTTGCCTTTGAGCTTGTCACCGACATTGTGACCGTCCTCAACCATTTCCGGGCGCATGTGCA
>JAAELZ010000918.1 GCA_024226105.1 Pseudomonadota bacterium
ACAACCAGGGCTTTGTTTCCCGCCGGTTTATTTCATACTCTTCAATTTCGTTTTTAAGTCGCAAGCTTTGTCCAATATCGTCCAGCCCATCGAGTAAACATTTGCGCTTAAACGCGTCTACTTGAAAAGAAATGCTGCCCCCTCCAGGCCGCGTTATGCTTTGTTCGACCAGGTCAATCTTCAGACTATAGCCTTCGTTTTCCAATGTTTCTTCAAATAGCTTATTGATGATATCTTCTGACAGAACAATTGCTAAAATACCGTTTTTAAAGCAATTATTGTAAAATATGTCGGCATAACTACTGGCGATCACGCATCGAATACCATAATCATCCAGAGCCCAGGGTGCGTGTTCACGTGATGAGCCGCAACCAAAGTTTTGGCGGGCCAGTAGCACCTGTGCTCCCTGATAGCGTGGGAAATTCAGCACAAAATCCGGATTAAGCGGCCGTGCGGTGTTATCCATACCCGGTTCCCCATGGTTCAGATAGCGCCATTCGTCAAATAGATTCGGCCCAAAACCACTGCGTTTTATCGATTTCAGAAACTGCTTGGGAATGATCGCATCGGTATCAACGTTGTTACGGTCCAGCGGCACCACCAGCCCATTCAATAGTTCAAATTTTTTCATTGTGTGACATCGTCCATAACTTGCCTGGCGGAAGCAAAATGCCCCGCAATTGCGGTTGCAGCGGCTGTCGCAGGTGATACCAGATGGGTGCGCCCCCCCGGCCCCTGCCGCCCTTCAAAATTCCGGTTAGAGGTAGAGGCACAACGCTCACCGGGCTCAAGTCGATCATCATTCATCGCCAGGCACATGGAGCAACC
>JAAELZ010000919.1 GCA_024226105.1 Pseudomonadota bacterium
ATCTCCAGGTCCCGCTTCGCCCACAACGCTGCAAGTTTACTCTGCATCATTTCGTATGCGCGTCGCATAATATCCTCATCGCTCGCGCCAGGATCAAAAGCATAGGTTTCAGGAAAAAAAAGACCTTCCGGGTGAGAATACTGTCCGCTAGCATCAAACAAAGCCAGCACATCCGCGTCGGACTTGTATTCCAGGGTATGTTGTACATTATCTGACGCAAGCAAAGACTCGCGCAACTGTTTGAAGGTACTTCCCTGGATGAAGGTAAAACTATGGCTCAGACGATACTTACCACTGGTAATAGCATCAAGCACCTCAACCAGGCTTAGTCCATCTGGAAACAGATACTGTCCGGTATGCAATTTCCCGGCAAGGCCCTTGTAACGCGCGTACAGGGCAAATGAATACGATTCATCGACGATGCCACCCTGCTGCAGCTGAGCCGTAAACTTTTTGAGCGTATCCCCTTTATTTATCTTAAAGGTTTGCCCGGAAAACGTATGCGGCTGATTCAGGGTCTGATCCAGCCATCTCAGGCCCAGGGCGGCCGCGCCGCCGACCAGTAAAGTCGCAAACAGCAATATGAGCAGAATTCGTTTTAATTTTCCGGCAGGCTTATTCGCTAACTCATGCGCTTCGTCCAGATCGCACCCTGCTTGCTGTTCTTCGCCCGAATCTGACATTTAATCTGGATAAATTTTCAACGAGTTTATCTAGACTTTTCTAAATGCCAGGGTCCCATTCGTGCCTCCAAATCCAAATGAATTCGAGAGAGCCGCATTAATCGAATGGTCAATACCCGTTAACGGAACGTAATCAAGATCACACTCCGGGTCCGGGTTCTCCAGATTTATGGTTGGCGGAATTTGCTGATGGTAGATTGACAGGATGGTTGAAACGGCTTCGACACCACCGGCAGCCCCCAGTAAATGCCCAATCATCGATTTTATCGACGAAATCTTCAGTCGCTTTGCATCCTCACCAAACGCCCGTTTGACGGCTTTTGTTTCGGCGATATCGCCTTGCGGTGTCGAGGTTCCATGCGCGTTAAGGTAATCGACATCCTCAACGTTCAGCCCTGCATGACGCATGGCGTTGAGCATACAGCGCGCGGCGCCTTCACCCTCAGGCGAAGGGCTGGTCATGTGGTAGGCATCACCA
>JAAELZ010000920.1 GCA_024226105.1 Pseudomonadota bacterium
ATTGATAAATATGGATATGGGATTCATAAGTGCGATTGACAGTTTATAATGGGAACAAATATACTTACCAAGGCCATAATCAGTGATTTTCAAATGTCTCGTTTTACATGGTGTTTTTACGACAAATGCCGGGTTTCGGGTTTCAGGTGTCGGGTTTCAGGACATTTCTGCGCAAAACTGAAACCTGACACCCGACACCTGAAACCAAAAACATGAACTTAGAACTCCCAATCTAAAATCACCAATTATGACCGTGCTGAGTATATAACAATGAAACCGGCTGCACAAAATGAACAATCCAATTGATTCAGCGGCAGCCCAAAGGCTGCCGGCAGAAAATCTTCATGCCCATGAATTGGATGCTTTAAGATCATGGGACAAATATCCTCGGCCGCAAGGCTGGCTGCTCAGCCCCCGCGCAGTTCGTACATTTATTCTGGGAAGCGACGGGGAGAAAATCGGCGATACTCCTATTACCCGAAAAATCTACGGCAATGAAATTGTCGTGGAGCGCAGCATCGTCACACTCATGGGGCGCCAGGGGCTGCTCCTCGCCGGAGAGCCGGGCACTGCAAAATCGATGCTGTCCGAATTGCTTGCGGCAGCGATTTCAGGTGTCAGCACCCACACGGTTCAGGGCGGCGCCGGAGTGATGGAAGAGCATATCCGTTACTCCTGGAATTACGCGTTGCTGCTGAAAAACGGACCCGACCGATCCGCCCTGGTGCCGGGGCCGCTTTATCAGACCATGACCCGTGGTGAAACCATGCGGTTTGAAGAAATCACCCGCTGCCCCAC
>JAAELZ010000921.1 GCA_024226105.1 Pseudomonadota bacterium
GGCACTCGCTGCATGCCGATACGCCACCGGTAGCCGTTGTTGATCCGACAATTCCGTCTTCTTATGCTGATCTGCACTACTCGAAAGCCCTGAATGCTATTGTGGCTGTTCAGGAAGTTCAGAGTGATACCGATGCACAAAATCAGAATCGAATCGTCGCTTTTTCCCTGGATCAGCCAGAACCGTTTTTGGTGCAGGTGCTCGCGCAAGGCGCCGATTTTTACGCCGCGCCCTGCCTGTCAGAAACCGGCGACAGATTTGCCTGGTTGCAATGGAACCATCCGGACATGCCCTGGGATTCAAGTCGCCTGCTGTGTGCTGACATATCCACCGATAACGGGGCGCTTGCGGTAAAGAATATTCAACCAATAGCGGGAGATGAAGCAAGCAGCGTATGTCAGCCCGGTTTTCTGAAAAACGGTGATTTGCTTTTCGCCATGGATCTGGCCGATGATTCCGGGGGTGCACCGGATTACTGGAATCTATATCGCAGTGACGGCGATTGCATTGCCTCAATTACACAGGATCGCTCTGAATACGGTGAGGCGCACTGGGTTTTCGGTCAACAGCGATGGGTTCAGACAGGGGAATCCCGTGTGCTGGCCATAGCGACCCGGGAAGAGGCGGATTATCTGATCGAAATTGACCTTGCTTCCGGTGCCCGGCGCAGCCTGGGTGAGGCTTGTGCGCGTTTATCTCAGCTGTCTGAACACAGTGGTATCGTAAACTGTATTGCAGAATATACCGATAAACCCGCGCAGATTATTGAGATCCTGCCTGAGGGTAAGGTTAACTGCCTGAGTTCACCCGTGCCCTGGCTGGCAGAGTCTGAAACCGCGCAACCGCAATTAATACGTTATCCAACGCGTGATGGTGAACACGCATATGCCAATTTTTATCCGGCGAGTAATCCGGTATCAGAGCAGACAACGGCTTTACTGGTGTTAGTGCACGGCGGGCCGACTGCGCGTTCCGGCACGGCTTTGTCGCCGTTGGTGCAGTATTTCGCACAAAATGGTTTCTCGGTACTGGATGTGAAT
This sequence comes from Pseudomonadota bacterium, assembly GCA_024226105.1. Lineage (GTDB taxonomy): Bacteria > Pseudomonadota > Gammaproteobacteria > Arenicellales > Poriferihabitantaceae > JAAELZ01. The sequence continues at coordinate 1,041 of JAAELZ010000921.1, forward strand.
CATCGTGGCAGCACCGGGCATGGTCGTGCGTATCGTCAGGCTTTGCTCAGCGAATGGGGCGAAATAGACGCCAACGATATCGCGGATGCAGTTGAATTTGTTGTTTCTGAACGGGGTGTGGATGCGGGCAGGGTGTTTATACGCGGTGGCAGTGCCGGCGGTTATGCGGTTTTGCGCGCGTTGACGCGTTTTCCCGAATTGTTTTGCGGCGGTGCGTGTTATTACGGTATCGGTAACCTGATTACCCTGTCAGAAATTACACATAAATTTGAAGCACGGTACACTGATCAGTTGATTGGCGAGTGTTACACGCCCGAATCAGCGGCACTACCGGAGAGTCGTTTCAGGTCGCGATCACCAATATTTGATATAGATAAAATAAAAAGCCCGCTGATCTTATTTCAGGGCCTTGAAGATAAGGTAGTACCACCGGAAGTATCGGCGGAGATGGTACAGACCCTTGCGCACAATGGTGTAGAACACGAATACATCGAGTATCCGGGCGAAGGCCATGGTTTTAGAAAAGCCGAAACAAAAATTGATGCCCTTGGCCGCGAAATCGCGTTTTACAAAGCTATCTTAAGATCGTTTTAATTTCTTTTCGAGGAGCAGGGATTTCAGCCCCGGTAAAAACCTAAAGTCCCGTTTCCAACCCGGTTTTTATTTAGATTGCCATGTCGTTCTGTTCCTCGCAATGACACCCCGGGGTAAAATCTGCGATAATCTCTGCATGTTATTCACGCCAACCCAGGACAACGTAATCGCCCTTGCCGGTCTGGCTCAGTCCGGCAAGCTGGTGACCCAGCTTGCGGCCGAACCCGGTCACGATGAAGCGGCTTTGCGCGCGTCGGCAGGTTCTCTGCTGGTCATGCATCCGGAGAGCATGGATGAGGTGTTCGGAGGTGTGCAGGGCGTCAGCCTGGGCCTGGAAACGATGGCCACTCTGTTAAAGGGAAAGGGTTTACAGTCGGTGTTAGCGAAAGAGCTGATACGTTACCTGATGTCGATGGACCAGTTAGCAGACCGCCTTAAACAATCTCCCTCCACGCAGGCCGTTATTGAAAAAGGCCTTTATGAGTTGAGCGCCAGTTTTTCATCCCTGTTAGAAGGTGGGCAAGCGGAAAC
>JAAELZ010000922.1 GCA_024226105.1 Pseudomonadota bacterium
AATAAAACCAGCCCCGACTAATACGATCCGGGAGCCCGGGATTGCGTGTTTGATAATCTGCCGGGCATTTTCCACCGTCCAGCAGGGGTACACACCGGGTAGATCAATACCTTCAATCGGCGGAGTCAGGGGAGATCCGCCGCTTGCGATCAACAATTTGTCATAGTTGACCGCTTCGTCATTTTCAAAGTATACACGCTTATCAGCCGGCTCGATCGAACTGACGATGCCATGTCGTAAATTTATATTGAGCTCGCTAAAATGGGTATCAGAGACCCTGATTTGCATGCCGCTTTCCTCGATACTGTTTTTAATAAAATACGGTATCGCCATCCGCGCGTAGGGTAGCCCCGGTTCGTGGGTGATCAGCGTGATTTCAGCGGATGGATCCAGGCGACGTATTTCTTCGGCCGCGGTGACACCGGCGGGACCGGCGCCGATGATGACGTGGTTCATTATGAGGCTATTCTTAAAGGTCCGTTTAAACGCTGACGCAGCTAGCTCCCCTCTTTAACAAAGAGGGGTCGGGGGAGATTTGAAAAGTTTCCGAATGCATGGACTAATAACTACATTGATGGTCATTCAAAATCCCCCTCAGTCCCCCTTTGTTAAAGGGGGAGGCCAGATTGTCGTTTTTTACTATGCCTTCCTGCTTACAGCCCCAAACGCTGCTGCGTCTCGCCGGTCGGAACGCCGTCAGCACCCCAGCCACGTAACTCATAATACTCCGGCAGCATTTTGTCGATTCCAGCGGTTAAACCTTTCGCCGCACCACTTTTTGCTGCATCTTTAAGCAGGCGTTTTGGCAAAGTATCATCTTCAGCGGTAAAACCTGCGGCGATGTTGTACATGCGTTCCAGGTTCCAGATTCGCTCACCCGCTTCCATCATATTATCCACCGACCAGTCACCATCACAGGCAGCGTCGACTTCCGGAGCGATGTCTTCCATGCTAAGTGCAAAGGTGGTGAAAATACAGGTACCACTGGAGTCAACCGCAGCGGTCACATCCTGAAACGCTTTAACCAGAGCTGCTTTTCCATCGGTGGTCAGCGGGTCAGTTTTCTCTGGAATGCCGAGCACCTCAGAAGACACAGTGTAGCTTCGCAGGTGGCATGCGCCACGGTTTGAGGTTGCATAGGTCAAACCCATACCCTGTATGCCGCGCGGGTCGTAGGCTGGAAATTCCTGACCTTTAACATTCATGGACATATCAGGCTGGCCATATTTCTCGCACAGGCGTTTTGAGCCCATGGCGATGTCTTTGCCAAAGCCTTCATTTTTACCCATGGCTTCAACCATTTTAACCAGCGCGTCCGTATTACCAAACTTGAGTTCGACACCTCCGGTATCGGCATCGGTAATGGCGCCAGTTTCATACAATTCCATGGCCGCACCAATGGTTGAGCCGAGGCTGATCGGGTCCATTCCATAGTCGTTGCACAGAAAATTACAGTAAGTGAGTGCCTCGAGATCATCGACTCCTGTTGCCGCACCCAGTGACCATGCAGCTTCATACTCAAGGCCACCGCTGGTAACCTGGTACTTTTTCTGATCAGCAATGAGTGGATTGTTCGGATCCATTTTTGAGCGACGTGCGCAGGAGATTGGGCAACCAAAGCAGGCATGGTTGGATACCAGGTTGGCCTCACCATCACTCTCACGTTTTTCATGCATTGCTTCGCCGCTGATATTTTCAGCTCCCTCAAACTGAACACTGGTGGCATTGCGGGTGGGTAATGCACCGACACCGTTGATGACGTTCATTAGCACCTGTGTGCCATAGGTGGGCAGGCCTTCGCCGGTTACGGCGTTCTCACTGAGAATTTTATTCGATGCGGAACAGGCTTGCATAAAGGCCATTGGATCTTTGACGCTTACCCCAACGGTGCCACGCACCATAACAGCTTTGAGGTTTTTCGACCCCATTACGGCACCTACACCCGAGCGGCCGGCTGCACGATCCATGTCGTTTACAACAGCGGCAAACATTGAGCCATTTTCACCAGCCGGGCCGATGGAGGCGACCTTGGAGTCTTTGTCACCACTACGTTCAATCAACTCTTTTTCGGCGTTCCAGATAGTCTTTCCCCACAAATCACTGGCGTCTTTGAGTTCAGCTTTGTCATTCTGAATGTGTAGATAAACTGGCGTAGCGGAAGCGCCTTCAAAAATAATCATATCCCAACCCGCATTTTTCATCTCAGCGCCAAAAAACCCGCCAGAGTTGGAGCAGGCAATGGTGCCCGTCAGCGGTCCTTTGCAGATCACCGACCAGCGGCCGCTGGTCGGCGCAGCAGTTCCCGTCAGTGGGCCGGTTGCAAAAATCATAGTATTGGCAGGGGATAGCGGATCCAGCGCCGGATCGGTTTCTTCCATCAGGTACTTGGTTGCCAGGCCTCGTTGGCCCAGATACTGGTGAGCCCATTCCATATTCAGGGGCTCTGATTCGCAACTTCCGGTGCTCAGGTTTACGCGTAATACTTTTTGTGTCCAGCTCATGATATTTC
>JAAELZ010000923.1 GCA_024226105.1 Pseudomonadota bacterium
GCGATTATCAGCCTGGGCATTGGTACGCCACTGATAATTGGTGGGATTGTCATCTGGGTAAACGAGACAATCGATGTTGAAAGCGAAGGCCTCAGCGTTCCGTCAATGGGCTGGTTCATCCTGGCGGAAGCGATGATCTTCATGTCGCTGTTCGCCAATTACTGGCTGCAAAGACTGTTAACGCCCGACTGGCCTCCCGCAGGAACTCCGGCAGAAATGCCGGTGGCAATACCCTTGATAATGACCGTGCTCCTGGTTTCCTCCAGTTTCACCATTCATGCCGGTGAAGCCCGACTTGAAAACGACGATAAGACCGGCTTTGTCAAATGGTTGGCGATAACCATGCTACTTGGAGCCGCGTTTCTGGCCATGTCCCTGTTCGAGTGGGGCCATTTAGTAGGCCAGGGATTCAACGTATCGACTAACGTTTACAGTACATCTTTCTATAGTATTACTGGTTTTCACGCCTCCCACGTCCTGGTTGGCCTGTGTATTTTTCTCACCATGCTTTTGCCTGCAATGAAAAACAAGGTCAATTCCGGCCTCGTAAAAGCCGGGGCTCTCTACTGGCATTTCGTTGACATTATATGGTTTTTCGTCGTTTCCCAGGTTTACTTCTGGTAGTCATAAACAGCTGATGTTAGTGGGTGGTTCGTATTTAGCGCACAGGTTGTGGCGGTTTTCCAGCCGGTTTTCCGGAGTAGGTTGCCTTGCGTTGTTCTGCTCGCAAGCCGCACTAGCCGTTGCGCCTTACGGAAGCTTTACCGGGGAATCGAACATCGACCCGGGAGTGATGCAAATCGATGAACCGAGTTATCTCGGGGCACCGATACGCAAGGATCTCGCAATGGTAGATAGCAATGGA
>JAAELZ010000924.1 GCA_024226105.1 Pseudomonadota bacterium
AAAGGTGCCGCATTCGCCGTGACAGAGATACAACCTTTGCCACCGCGTTTGATCAGTTCCAGGGTGGTGCCATCGTCGCCGGACCAGACAGAAAAATCATCGGGTGTGCGTTCTACCAGGTCTTTACCGGCCGCCATGTCCCCCGTCGCATCTTTAATGCCAATAATATTGTCGATCTCAGCCAGTTTGACCGAGGTATCGTTGTCCATATTGCGTGCAGTACGCCCCGGCACGTTATACATAATTTGCGGTATTGCAACGGCTTTGGCAATGGCCTGAAAATGCAGAAACAGGCCGGCCTGTTCGGGTTTGTTGTAGTAAGGCACCACAAGCAGCGCAGCATCGGCGCCAGCCTGATGTGCCAGTGTGGTCATTTCGATAGCCTCAGCGGTACTGTTTGAACCTGTGCCGGCAATGACTGGAACCCGGCCAGCGGCGAAGACCAGGGTTTGCTTGATAACGTCGACGTTTTCCTTATGCGAGAGCGTTGCGGATTCGCCTGAAGTGCCAACCGATATGATCGCATCTGTCTGATTTTCAATGTGAAACTCCACCAGTCGCTCCAGCGCCGGATAATCCACACTGCCGTCAACCTGCATGGGCGTGACGAGCGCCACCATACTGCCTGTAAACATGTTGAAACTGCCTGAAAAAGAAGACCGAAAATTGTACCTGTGAGCGTAGAAAACCTCAAGCCAAGAGTGGTGCCTGAAGCGGAATATTTGTGGGTAAAGCAGTGCTCCCGGACGGATGTGGCGAGCAAAGCGAACCGTATCCTGTCGTTTGTCGGCCCTGGAAATGATGTCGATGCGTTTCTCTGTCTCGACCGTATCCTACGTTATAAAAAAAATATTTCAGGTGGCTGGCGTTCAATACATTTCTGTGGCGGTCGACTATAATCGT
>JAAELZ010000925.1 GCA_024226105.1 Pseudomonadota bacterium
GGTGAAAAAGAAAAATATGCCGGCCAGAAGATGGCTCGCTTAACTATTGCATATAAATCACAGGCGAATGGCGAACCTTTGAACGTAGATTATTCGAGCGAAGAAATGCGTGACTGGTACGCCAAAGGTCGCGAGTTTTTCTGGGCCAAACGCGGTCAGTTGAATTTATCCTGCGCGGACTGCCACGTTCACAATGCGGGTAACTCCGTACGCGGTGACGTATTAAGCGCAGCACTGGGCCATAGCACCGGCTTCCCGGTATATCGCACCAAGTGGGGCAGAAATAGTGGTAAAAAGCCACTTGGCACAATTCAACGACGCTACAAAGGCTGTAACTCTAATATTCGAGCTGCGGCGTTCAAGCCAGGCAAGGAAGAGTACACCGCGCTGGAAGTTTACGAAGCGATCATGAGCACGGGTGTTCCACTTCAAGTACCCAGCCAGCGTCAGTAAATCGATGCAAAAACAGCTCGCGCCCGGCGCGATGCTGTTAAAAAAACCCGGCCTTAGCGTCGGGTTTTTTATTGCCTGACAGGTATCGAGCCCCTAATTCCCGGCACCCCGGCCTTTTTACCATGGGCAATTAGTATTTCAACCTGCTCAGAAAATACACCCTCAGCCTCTATCACGGCCTCCACCTGCTTTCTAAATTCACCGAGCACCCGTTTTGGTGTTAATGATTTGCGCTTTTGCGGATTTGCATTCACGCCAAATACGCGAACTGCGTCCGCCAGTAGCGCATCTACCGAATCGTACTCAAGATTAAGCAACGAAGATTCAAGCACAACGTCTCTGAACCCCGCCCCCAGCAGTGCATCTCCGATCTCCTGCAGGTCATAAAACGCATTAAAGTGCACATAGTCATCTATTTTCGACAATATCAAACGCGTATTCGCGGCTGTCTGCGGCCCGTAACTACTTATCCAGAATACCCCGTCAGGCTTTAGTAGATACTCCACCAGGCGAATAAACCCGCCCGCATCAACCCAGTCAAAAGCAAGGTTGCTCAGCAGTAGCGAATATTGTTCGCGGGCGAGCATCGTCCTTAGCTGCTCGGGCGCATTTCTAATCATGCTAAAGGGCACCTGATCAATCAATGAGGCATAACCCTCCGATCCAGCATAAAGACCTGTATTGCGCTCGTAGAGCAACATTTCCCGGCTGCTTTTCCCAACTTTGACGATTTTTGCTTGTTCAACACGTTCCAGCAACATCTCAGCACTCAACTGTGCAACAAAATCCTGTGTAGCAGCCACCTCTCGCAAATGCTGTTTTTGCAATTTCCGCAAAATCGTGCTGCTGTGTTTTTGTGGCATAATAGGCTGTTCAATCAGGAAGGACTTAGCATGGATGATATCAAACAGCCCGGAAAATGGGCAGGATGGAAGCAACGATTTCTCAAACTACTGCCCTGTACCTGCAAAATCTGCCATCAAGCTGCCAGTACTCTGCTCGGTAACCAGTGCCGCCTGGAATTACACCATTGCGAAAATGCCTGTGAGCAATGCGGAGAAGCGCTTCCAGGGCGCTTATTGTTAACGCATTCGCTCGCGATAAACCGCTGTGGGCGTTGTATAAGCAATCCCCCCTCGTTTCAACGGACACTATTCGCTTATGATTACAATGGAGCCGTCGCAGAACTCATTCAGCAGTTTAAGTTTAGTGAAGCTCTTATTTTGAGCCAACTACTTGCAGACATGATTGTCGAGCGGATAAAAGAACATGATTTTCCCCTGCCTGATGCGTTAATCCCCGTACCACTTCACAAAACCAGGCTAAAGCAACGCGGTTTTAATCAGTCGCTTGAATTGGCGAGGCATATCAGCAAGGCGCTGGATATCCCCATCTATAATTCACTCCTATTTCGCACACGCGCCACGCCGAAACAATCGGGATTGAGTCGTAAAGCGCGGGAAAGGAATATAAAGGGCGCGTTCAGCATTAAATCGAACCACACCGGAACAGCACTAACTGGGAAACACCTCGCCATTGTCGATGA
>JAAELZ010000926.1 GCA_024226105.1 Pseudomonadota bacterium
CGCTCATCGCCACCCACCCCGACGCCATTATTTTGTCGCTATACGGGCTTGGTACGTTCGCGAATCACAATCAGGCGCTACTGGATGCACTGGCTACCGCACACAAGCAGGGCATCATCGTGGTCGCCATATCACAGTGTTTTATCGGCTACATTGATTTTTCTGTTTATGCCACGGGCGCACAACTGAGCCGTATGGGGGTTCTAAGTGGTCGTGACATCACGTTAGAAGCAGCGTATACCAAGCTGATGATTTTGTTTCGCCTGGGCTACTCGACCCAGCAGATAAGAACCTTGTTCGAACAGAATCTAAGCCATGAAATGAGTTAAAAAGTGTTATGAACGAAATGTCGGAAATCGAGAAAGCAAAACTAAATTTGGAAACAGCTCAGGTGGCCTGGACCGAGCTACAACGCTTTTTTGCTCAAGGATCCGTTATCTGGGCAGATGAATCTCTGGATTTGATTGAGGTCGCGTTTTGTATTGCACAGGATGACAGTGACACAATTCAGGCCTGGATGAAAAAGAAAAGGGTTGCACCAGTCACAGACGAACAGGCGAAACGCTGGTTAGCCGAAGACGTGTGGCTGTGGTCGGTGGTAGTCAGACCGCTGATTCTGGTGCAACATATAACAGAGTCAAAACCCTGAGTTTTTTAGTTTCGGTCGTCTTTATCTGAAATTCGACTGATCCTGGCATCCGTAGTGGCGGATGATTTTCAGGGATCCGTCATCACCCTTGATTTTCACTCCTTTGTCCCGCTCAGGGTGTTACCAGTACGCGGAACCATCGTGAAAACAAGCGTGACCCATGGCTTTGAGAACCGTACCACCCGCCTCGATATAGTCAAAAAGAGCTAATAAGTGGCCCGGATCGACATAGAACTCCCTATTTCCTGAAACTACAGTTTTTCCTTAGCGTCTTCTTCGGCACAGTAAATGGAAGCCATGGAAGCCGCTGCATTACGTAGTGATGGTAAATATTGGCGTAATTCTTCCAGTGATTTTCTAACCTTAGGCGCATGAACGGCCAGTGTGAAGCAAATTTCATTGTTGATGTTAAATATGGGAACAGCCAACGCCACCATCCCGTCCATCAATTCTTCATCATCAACCCCGATGCCATCCGACTTAATTTTTCCAAGTTCGGCTATCAACAAATCGGGATCGGTAATACTCCTGTCGGTATATCGCTTCAAGGGAGCTGCAGATATCAGACGCTGGCGGGTTCGTGGTTTCATATGGGCAAGAAACAACTTGCCGCTGGCAGTACAATGAAGTGGTAGCCGGGATCCTACCGGCAACTGGATACGAAAAGGCCAGTTGGCTTCGACGCGATCGAAGTAAATGGTTTTATCTCCATCGAGCATGGTGCAGTTGCAGGTTTCGCCAATTTCATCAGAGAGCGCCTGTAGAATGGAGTGTCGTGGCGCCCCAAGCGCCTCATTTGACATGATGGATTGCACCAGTTCCCGAGCCCGGGGCCCAGGCAGATAGCGTTTCTTGACCGGTTCCCGCTGTAAAAATCTCTCCTCTTCAAGTTGTGAGAGGATACGGTTAACCGTGGGCTTAGACAGCCCCAATTTTTCAATAATTTCGGCGGCTTGAATTGGGCGCTTTGCACGGGCAACGTACTCCAGCAAAACCAGCCCCTTAAATATGGTTGGTATGCCTTCTTGTGGATTGCTTGCCATCAGGTTCTGAGTAATTGGTGTTAACGTTAGTTTGCTACGCTGTTTTAAGTACCGATTATAATCGATAAAGAACATCTATCCGGTCAGGAAGCGTACCCCGTTGCGAACCGTTAATACTTGCCGATGATCTCTATATGGTTCTCCGAGTACGACAAGATTCTGCTTTTACCCCGATCTCTCTACACCACTAACAGCGTGAATGCTGCTGGTTAATACGAACAAAAATCTTTAG